>JAQUMG010000011.1 GCA_028718265.1 Candidatus Omnitrophota bacterium | reverse complement strand
ATATATTCGGCGTCAACGCTTTCAGATTTTGCGGCGAGCCGCATTTTATCTGTGATAACGCCTTTTCTTGCTGATTCAAGCTGTGTCATTTTGCCCTGTGCGTACTTTTCAATTCACGTTTCAGCCGGGATACGGAATTATATACGTTTTTATCTTTTATCGCTGCCGAAATTACGGCTATATTTTTTATACCGTTTTCTTTTAAGACAGCGATATTTTTCAGATTAACCCCGCCTATAGCAAATACGGGGATACATATTTTGCTCGTTATGCTTTTCAAACTCCCCAGACCTATCGGTTTCGCTCCGGGTTTGCCCGGTGTCCTGAAAATAGGCCCGATTCCGATATAATCGGCACCATCTTTTACTGCGCGATGCGCCTCCAGCCGGCTGTGAGATGATACGCCGATAATTTTATTGCCCATAATTTTTCGGGCGTATCGGATCGGCATGTCTTCTTGGCCCAGATGAACACCGTCGGCGCCTACAGCGGCCGCTACGTCTACCCTGTCGTTTACTATAAAAATTCTGCCGGTACTTTTTACAATCTTCTTTAATGCCCGTGCTTTTTCTATAAATTCCATGTCGCGAGATAACTTATCTCTGTACTGTATTATATCGGCACCGCCCCGCAATACTTCTTTAGCGGCTTTTATTAAATCTCTTTTTTTGAGCGTGTCCCTGTCGAGTATTACGCAGAGGCTACAATTTTTCAATTATCTTCTTCTCCAACGAATACAATTCAAAGCGCATCTTTTTCAGTTTGTCTGCGAGAGTCGTGCTCGCCAATTTAGAAAATTCCTCCAGGACTCTCATTGCTTCTTCGCTGCGCTTGATATTCGCCTTAAATATATCCGAGACAGAGTTACGCTTTCCCTCGCTTCTCAGGGTGCTTTTGCCTATATCGGCTCCGGCATCACGGAATCTTGCGAGTAGTTTTTTATCTGCCCCGAGCTGTTGCATCGCCGCAAAGGTTCTGTGCCTGAGCGATTTGAAATGCCGCGTCGCATCTTTATCGGATAACACAAACCGCGCGACGTCCTCGCAGACCCTCAACCCTTCGGTCAGGCGGTTCGTGTTGGCATCAATAATCCTCAATATCTTGCCGTTGCTTACCGTTTTTTTCATGCAAAGCGCTTGATAATATTGTGTATAAACTGAGACGTAGAATACCCCTTCACAAGCTTTATGGAATATACTTTGCCGCCGTAGGATTCCACATGCCTGGCGCCGACTATCTTTTCCTTTTTCCAGTCCCCGCCTTTTACCAGAATGTCAGGATTGATTTTTTTTATGAGATTTTCCGGAGTCGGCTCATCAAAAAGGGTAACGAAATCTACAGAGCTAAGTGCGGCAACGATAATAGCTCTATCTTGCTGAGTATTTAACGGTCTCTTGGGGCCTTTTATTTTTTTTACGGAACGGTCACTGTTAATGGCAACAATCAGAACATCACCCAATGATTTGGATTTTTCCAGGAGCTTTATATGCCCTTTATGCAGTATGTCAAAACAGCCGTTGGTAAAAACAATCTGCTTACCTCTCTTTTTAAGAGAACCGGCTATCTTGATAAGTTGGGTACGACTCTTTATTTTATTTTTTTGGGGCATCGCATTTCTTTCGGGAAAGACCGGATTCGATAAGTTCGGCTATTATGTGACCGACAAGAATGTGAGACTCCTGAATGCGCGCGGTCTCCCGGGAGTCTACTATTATCGAGATATCACATAATTTCGCAAGCGCACCGCCGTCTTTACCGGTGAGAGCAACCGTTTTCATCCCTTTTTCTTTTGCTTTTTTGACTGCTTCTATCACGTTTTTGGCATTGCCGCTTGTAGAAATGGCCAGAGCAACGTCGCCTTTATCCCCAAATGCCTCTAATTGCCTCTTAAAGGAACTGTCATAGCCGTAGTCATTGGCAAGCGCCGTGAGCGTTGATGTATTGGTAGTTAATGCCAGTGCCGGCAGCGCTTTTCGCTCAAGCCGGAATCTGCCTACAAACTCCGCGGCTATATGCTGGCTGTCCGCAGCACTACCGCCGTTTCCGAAAAGAAGCAATTTGCCGCCGCTTGAAATACAGTTCTCAATCAGCCGGACAGTTTTTTCTATGTTGTCCAGCTCAGACTCAATCAGCCGCTTTTTAGCCGCGATACTCGCATTTATTATTTGTTCTATGGTCTTCTTCATGTTTTCGTTTATCCGAAAAATATTTTAGCGACGTCATACAGATTCATATCTACGGTCTTTAATTTTCCGACAGCCTTTTCCAGCGGTACATCAATAATTTCATTTCCGCTCAGGCTTACCATTCTTCCGAATTTTTTCTTTTCGATTAGCTTAACAGCCGCAACACCGAACCTCGTTCCCAGCACCCTGTCATATGCGGTCGGAGAACCGCCTCGCTGTATATGGCCCAAAACAGTAACTCTTGTTTCGAAGCCGGTCATTTTTTCGATTTTATCGCTGAGTATCTGGCCTATGCCGCCTAACCTGACATGTCCGAATGAGTCTAATTTTTCTTCCTGTATTACAAGGCTGTCATCTTTGAACTTTGCGCCTTCGGCAACTACGACTATGCTGAAATTCTTTCCTCGTTTTTTCCTGTTTTTCAGTATCTCAACAACCTCGTTAAGATCAATAGGTATTTCCGGGATCAATATTACGTCAGCGCCGCCGGCTATGCCTGCATATACGGCAATCCAGCCGGCATGGCGTCCCATGACCTCAGCGACCATTATTCTGTGATGACTTTCCGCCGTAGTGTGCAACCTGTCTATGGCTTCGGTAGCGACATTTACCGCCGTATCAAAACCAAAGGTGAAATCGGTTGCAGATAAGTCATTGTCGATGGTCTTTGGGACCCCGACGATATTTAATCCCTCTTTGTGCAATTTTGTAGCAACTCCCAGAGTATCTTCTCCGCCGATAGCGACAAGGGCGTCAAGATTGAGGCTCTTGAAGTTTTTAATACACTTTTCAGATCCGCCTTCTATTTTGTAAGGATTTGTTCTGCTTGTGCCGAGTATGGTTCCGCCCCTGTTAACTATGCCTGAAACGGTATTCAAGTCGAGGTTTATGGAATCCTTATTTAGTAACCCCTGCCACCCGTTAAGCAGTCCGATAAGTTCGTAGTTATTGCTTTTAAGAGCCGCTCTTACGACTCCCCTGATTACTGGATTTATGCCCGGGCAATCACCGCCACCCGTTAATATGCCGATTCTTTCCATGTCAATCTCTCCATTGTTAGGTTTGTGTGAATTTTAAAATTTAAGTGTTTCCGTATTCTATGCCTCTGAAAAGCACTCTCTTATCGTCTCGTCCCCTGCCCTTTGAATTCTTGTCGCCCGAATCGGCCGGTACTATTTTGGCTATGTGGATCTTTATATTTATTGCTTCTTCGATACCGAGCATCTCCTGTATCTTATTTTTCAGCATACTCTGTATTTTTTCAGTTACTTCCGGAATATTGCTGTCCGAATAAATAATGGCGCGGTTTATGATGTTTATACCCTTTTTGCCTGCCGTAACGTTAGCGCGTAATTCCTTTACTTCCGGAAGATGGTCGGATGTCCGTCTTATAAAATCCTCTATCGCGGAAAGCGATATCGTAACCTGTCCGCTTGGATTTTCGAATGCTATCGTCTTCTCCCGCTGGAGCGTTCCCAATGCAACCTGTAAGGCGACAATGCTGTATATGATCAGCAGAAGTCCTACTAATCCGATACTTATACGCAGGTTCATGTTCGAATAAAGATATTCGAACGCGTGCGCAACAGCCGAAGACGGAATGGTATTCAGAACGAAAACTATCAGGCCGCAGCCAACAGCCAAAAATATAACCGTATAGAAAAACATCGTAAATCCACTGAATATTCTCATGTCTCCCCCTTATTTTCTGATATGCATTCCGATGATATTGACCGTCACATTAACGACGCTAAGACCCGTCATGTACTCCACGGCTTTTTTCACGTTTTCCTGCACTGCGGCCGCAGCATCGGTGATGTTGACGCCGTATTCGACAAGCAGATCTAATTTTATTTTGAGATCGCGGTTATTACGAAATTCCAGTTTTGCTCCCATTGCCGGAGCCTTGCCTGTCAGCATATTCCATGACTCCCGTATGCGACCCTTTCGTATTTCATAGACCCCCTGGACTTCGGTGGCTGCTTTGACAGAGATATTCTTTATGACTTCGTTATCTACTCGTATATCTCCGAGATTTATATTTTCATATCCGGTGTTCATAGTTTCTGTTCCTCCTCCAGGCTGTTTAAGAAATCGGTCGAGATGTCGCCTTTTATAAAAAGCGGGTTTTTAAAGATGTTCCTGAGAAGCGGTATCGTGGTTTTTATCGGTTTTATCGTATATTCGTCGAGCGCCCTTCTCATTATATCGATAGCTTCTTTTCGTGACTTGCCGTAAGTTATCAGTTTGCCGATCATCGAATCGTAATATGGCGATATATTATATCCCGCATGAACGTGCGTATCCAGGCGTACGCCGCGGCCGCCGGGTGGTTCGTATTCTGTTATTTTACCGGGTGACGGCATGAAGTTATTGTCGGGATCCTCAGCATAGATGCGTGCTTCCATTGCCCATCCGTTAATCTTTATCTCTTCCTGTTTGAGCGAAATCCTTCTGCCGCTGGCTATGTTTATCTGCTCCTTTATCAGGTCGAGGCCGGTTACCATTTCCGTTACGGGATGTTCCACCTGTATTCGCGTATTCATTTCCATAAAATAAAATTCGCCGTTTTTATCGAGAAGGAATTCTATTGTTCCGGCGCTGTAGTAATTAACGCTTTTTGCCGCTTTTACAGCAAGCTCGCACATTCGCTTGCGCAGTTTCTCATTTACCGCCGGAGAGGGCGTCTCTTCGATTAATTTCTGATGCCGTCTTTGGATGGTGCAGTCGCGCTCGCCGAGAGAGATGACATGGCCGTAAGTGTCCCCTAAAAGCTGTATTTCGATGTGGCGGGGCTTTTCTATATATTTTTCAATGTAAATATCGGGATTTCCGAAAGAAACTTCGGCTTCGCGCTGAGCGGTAAGAATGGCGCTTACCAGTCGTACATCGTTATGGCAGACTCGCATGCCTTTTCCGCCTCCGCCTGCCGCGGCCTTTACGATAACAGGATATTTCAGCTTATTCGCTATTTTAAGCGCGTCTTCTTTCGTTGTGACCACTTTGTCTGTACCCGGGACTACGGGAAGCCCTACGCGCTTTACCGTATTTTTTGCAGCAAGCTTGTCGCCCATGAGACGTATGCTTTCCGGGGACGGCCCTATAAACTTGATCTGGCAGGACTGGCATATTTCAGCGAAATGAGCATCTTCTGCAAGAAAACCGTAGCCGGGATGAATTGCTTCGACATCCGTAATTTCTGCGGCGCTTATAATTGCCGGGATGTTAAGATAGCTTTTGGCGCTCTGCGCTTCGCCTATGCATACCGCCTCATCGGCAAACTTGACGTGCGGCGACTCAACATCTGCTTCCGAATAGACCGCAACGGTCTTGATTCCCATTTCCTTACAGGCGCGGATTATTCTCAGCGCTATTTCCCCTCTATTTGCAATCAGAATTTTCGAGAACATTACATCTCCTGCTAAACAAGCGGTTCGACTAAAAATAAGGTCTGGCCAAATTCTACGGGATCCGCATTCTCAACGAGGACAGCAGCAATTTTTCCTTTTACCTCTGATTTGATTTCGTTCATCAGCTTCATCGCCTCGATTATGCACACCACTTGCCCCACATCGACATTATCGCCGACTTTAATGAAAGGCGGGGAATCCGGAGAGGGTGCTTTATAAAAAGTGCCGACCATAGGCGATTTTATTTCGAGATTTTTGGATTTAGGAGGCATCGCAGGCTGTTCGGCTTGGACCTGCTTAGCGCTCGGTGTGGATGCACTTCTTTGCGTTATTTCGTCCACGACGACACTCTCCGCCCCGCCCGCAGCACCTTTCTTAATACGGATTTTTAGGCCGTCTTTTTCTAGCTCTATCTCGGAAAGGCCGTTTTCGTTCATAAGATTAATTACTTCTTTTATTTCTTTGATATTCATAAAAGCCCCTCTTCTTATTTTTAGTTTTTTTACGCGCGGCCAGTATATTTTCCGGTACGAGTGTCTATCGTTATAATCTCCCCGTTACTTATGAAAAGCGGGACCTGGACTGTGGCCCCGGTCTCTATTTTAGCGCTTTTGGTGCCTGCCTTGACCGTATCACCCCGCGCCCCCAGTTCCGTTTCCACCACTTTATATTTCATAAACAACGGAAGCTTTATGTGTAGAATCTTGCCTTCGTACATGGAAGCCCCGACCTCAATATTTTCTTTCAGAAAATTTTTTGCATCCCCGACTACCAGCTCGGAAAGCGATATTTGTTCGTAAGTTTCAGTATCCATAAAATGATACTGCCCGTCGGCGCCGTAGAGATATTGGTATGTTTTTTCTTCGATGTATACATCCTCTATCGTATCGGCTGATCTGAATGTGCGGTCAAGCGTTGAGCCTGTTTTGAAATTCCTGAGCTTAGTCCTCATCAATGCTCCGCCTTTACCGGGCTTATAAGGCTCTGCCTCTACTACGACATATAATTCACCCTCAAGCTTAATAAACAAGCCGTTCTTTATTTCATTTATCGATATCATCCGTTAATACCCTGTGCCCTTCTTTTGTAACCTGGATAGTATCTTCTATCCTTAGGCCTCCGTAACCGGGCAGGTATATGCCCGGTTCTATTGTAAAAATCATGCCCGCTTCCAGCACGCCGCTGTTTCTATGGGTTATGGTGGGACTTTCGTGAATTTCCAGCCCTATTCCATGGCCTAATGAATGGCCGAAAAATTTTCCAAACCCTTTATCGGCAATATATTGCCTGGCTGCATCATCAATGGCGGATATTTTTACGCCGGGTCTTATGAGGTCTATTGCCTTACGCTGAGCATCTAATAATATCTTATATAATCGTGTAAATTTAGTGTTTATTTTACCCAATACGCATATCCTTGTCAAGTCGGAATTGTACCCTCCGTACACGGCACCCATATCGATTAGTATAGGTTTATTGTTTCCTAATTTTCTATTGGCCGCAGCCTGGTAATGCGGTTGCGAGGCGCCTGGCTGAGTGGCTACTATGGGCTCAAATGCAGTTCCTTCCGCCCCCTTTTCAATGAATGCCCCTTTGATGTAACGCAGTACCGCTGATTCTGTCAATTGCGGTTTAAGGAGGCGCTTCAGCTCCTTTAGCGTCTCTTTTGTTATTGCCAGAGCCTTTTGTAAGTCCGCAATTTCACCCGCGTCTTTTATCTCTCTTAGCGATTCAACTATATCCCGGGTGGGAACCAGTGCCCGGTTTCCCATGGTAAGTTTTGTATTGTGGTACTGAGCAAATGTCACCGCGCGTGATTCAAATCCTACCTTTTTTAACTTTCTCCTGCCCGCGACGGCGGCTATCGCCTTCGCAAAAGTATTCAGCGTATCACTTAGAACAATTAATTCAAAACCGCGCGGGATCTGATTACCTGCGGCTTCGGCATATCTTGAATCGGTTATCGCAAAGCTTTTCCTCGGGCCTATGAGCAGTGCGGCGCTGTCGGACGAAAAGGACGTCAGATAAAAAATATTTTCCTTTTTAGTGACGAGCAGCGCATCGATTTTAGCCGCTTCGATCTTTTTTATAAGCGCGTTAAGTCTTTTTCGATGGCGCATCTTTTAATTTAATCCTTCTTGCCTATGGCAGCTGCTGCTTCAATGCCAAGGAGGTAACTGTCTGTTCCGAAACCGCTGATAATGCCTTTGGCTACGGGTGAAATTAATGACTTTTGCCTAAACTCTTCCCGGGCGTAAATATTAGACAGATGAACCTCTATAGTAGGAACCTGTACGGCGCTTATCGCATCGCGTATAGCGACGCTTGTATGCGTATAGGCGGCCGGATTTATGACTATGACGTCGAATTTCCCGCGCGCTTTTCCGATAACCTCCACTATCTCGCCTTCATGAATAGACTGGAAAAACTCGACATCGGCCTTAAGCGACTTTGCTTTTTTTAATATCGCCGCGTTTATAGATTTTAAATCGGTTTTGCCGTAAATATCCACTTCCCGCTCGCCCAGCAGATTCAAATTAGGGCCGTGTATTACAAGGATTTTAACCATTTTTCTTGTCCTCCGATTCACCCTCCAGTGTTCGTTACGAATCGTCCCGAGCCTGTCGAGGGACTTTATTATTCAGACAAATTTGCGATATTTATTTTGTAATGACCCATAAACATATAGACGATGCCACCAAGTAAAGAAGTCAGTAAAAGTGCACCCAGCCACAGAAATGCGATAGCGCCGGCCGCGCTTGCTCCGGTAAACTGCCGCAGCATTATTACTATCGACATTTCTCTTGGCCCTATGCCGTTTATTGAAGGCAGCATGCCTACTATGGCTGCAACCGGCATGACCAATAGAGTCAGTGTCATAGGTATGTACGACTTAATTCCTGATGCCAGGAAATATATTGCTGAAAAACCTACCACCTGTCCTATTATCGACAGGGCAAAACAAACGGCCATTGCTTTTCCGTGATGCTTGTAGCCGTGCATCGCATTGTAAACATTTCGCATTTCCTGCTGGAACTTGGACGGTATTACGAAACTTATTATCGGTAAAAACTTTTTAGCCAGCGTCTTGTTATATAAAACGGCGATAAATATCAGGCTTAACGCTACGAATACCGGCAGGAACCATATAAGATTAAGGCCGGACGTATCTTGAACTAAAAAAATCGCTGCCATGGCTATCAGGAATATAGTGAACATCCCCAGAAATCTATCAAGGAAAACCGAGGTATACGCCTGCATATTTTTTTTGCTTTCTTTTGAGATGTAAAATGCCTTTACGACATCCCCGCCGACCGAGGTAGGCAAAAAACTAGAGAAGAAATAACCTATGAGATTTACGCGAAAAACATCCATCGTGGTCATCCGGATGCCCTGTATCTCCAGCAAGATACGCAGCCTGAATGAGGCGATGGCTATGGATATAATAAATATCAGCATGCTCAGTATAAACAGATAGGGTGACGTGTGCTTAAGAGTGTCCACCATGCCAGGCAAGCTGTCGCGCATAATGTATAGTATCGCAGCCATCAGCGTGAGGCTTATGAAGAAACGTATTAGTCCGGATATCAGTGTTTTTATATTCATAAAATTATTATATTATATTGTTATTGGAAGTTTTACTATAGCACAAAAAATATCGCAAGTCAATATCTCCATTACTTTTGTGCGTTTATTGGCGGGGCGGGCGGAGTGCTGTATCTGCCGGCACAATATCAGCCGGTGTGCTCTATCGTTTTCATGCTGTCGCGGGCAGTTTCCGGTAATTCCATACTTGATAGTCTGTCGCTTATCTTGATAAGGTGTTTCTCGCTGTCAATATGCGCCGTTTTTGCGTTGTCGATGTGTCTGCCTACTTTTACGAAATCGTCGGAAAACTTGTCAAATTCTCCCCTCATACGCGTAAGGTCCGTCATAATGTCTTTTGCGCGTTTTTCAATGACCATACCCTTTAGCCCCATGACGATTACCATAAGATAGGCGTAGAAACTAGCCGGAGAAACAGGTATGACCTTTTTTGAGCTTGAGTATTGGAATATCCCCGTATCCCCCTCGACCTTTTCGTCTTTAATTATGGTTTCGTAGTATACGTTCTCAGCGGGTATATACATCAATGCGAAGTCGAAAGTCCCTTCGCCCGGAAGTATGTATTTTTCCGATATCTTTTTTATGTGGTTTTTAATATCCGTAGTGAAAAGTTTTCGCAGGGCCGATCGTTCTTTATCTTCTTTTGAATCGAGCATCCGCCTGAAATTTTCAAGCGGGAACTTGGCGTCAACAGGCACCATGCCTCCGCTCAGCCGGATTACCGCGTCAACTTTTTCCTTACTCTTGAATTCGTGCTGAAGGGAATAATACTGTTTCGGCAGTATTTGGCTCAGGAGGTCCTCAAGGATATATTCCCCTATTCCGCCCCTGATCTTCGGCGAGCGAAGCAGGTCCTGCAGGCTTGATATGTCTTTTCCGATTTCGTAAAGCCGCCGGCTTGATTCCTCCAGCCTGCCTAAGTGCTCTTTTACGTCGCTGACAACCCTGGCTGCGTTATCTAACCGCGTGCCCATGTGCTGATTCGCGTCCTGGATTAATTTTGAGCTGTCAACAAAATGGGAACGCAGATTATCGTTTATCAGCTTTAATTGTTCCGATACGTCACCGCTTATCATTTTTACGTGTTTTGAAAAATGAAATGCAAGCTGCACGATTAAAAAAACGATGCCGAATATCGCTACAATTACCCATACTCCCAAAGCATTCATAATTTATAACCTTCCGCTCTTCGCAGTATATTTCATTCTGAGCTCATAGAGTATATTGTCAATAACACTTATTTCGTCATCCGTCAAGTTGCCGTTGGTTTTGTCTTTTAGCATGGCGATGGTGTCTATAACATATTTAGCCTGGTCCAGGTTTTCTTCTTTTTTATGAGTGAACGGACTGTCTATCTCGCCCAGTAATATTAATGCCTGCATTGACAGGCTGGAAATAAAAAGGCTGAAGTCGGGTATCATCGCTTTCTTTTCCTTTTCACCGTTATCCATTTCTCTCCTTTCGCCGATTCTTATCGTACGTTTAATTTTCGCTTTATTTCCGGAAGTTTTTCGACAGCTATCACTTCGCCGCTTTCGATCGCCATTTTTGCTTTTGTAAAAGCCAGCTGGTCTATTCCTGCGAGATTCGGCCGCAGTACGATGTCGGCCTGCTGCGACTGATAGCGGTTTAATTCGTCTCCCATGATCTGATAAGTTTGAAAAATAATACCGAAAATATTCTTTATTTCCCCTGCCTGTACGCAGAAACCGACGTCTACCGCTACTACAATATCGGCTCCCATGCGCCGTGCCACGCTTACGGGTACGGTATTCAATATTCCGCCGTCGACCAATAATTTGCCGTCTATGCGTTGCGGGACGAATATGCCGGGGTATGAACAGCTGACCCGGACGGCATCGGACAGGGGCCCCTCGGTAAATACTACTTCTTCGCCGTTTTCTATGTCAGCCGCCACAACGGCAAAAGGTGTTTTTGCGTCTGAGAACATCTTGTTATCCAGCATTGATTTTATTAAGTGGTGGATACGGTTGCCTTTTATTATTCCCATAGTAGGCGGTATGAGCAAGTCCAGGTTTTCGTTTACATTGAACTTGAGGGCCATCTCTTCGGCCCCTCTAATATCTTTCCCCAGTGCGTAATAAGCGCCGATGAAAGCACCTATACTTGTACCCACTATGAGGTCAAACTTTATATTTTCTTTCTGAAATACCTTAAGTACGCCTATGTGGGCCATGCCTCTGGCCGAACCGCCGCCCAGGACCAGCGCCACTTTCTTTTTTCTGAAAAGTTTTGAGATTTGATTCCCTATATTCATTTTATTATTACTCCTCCATAGCCTACGACCGAAGAATAATCTCCGGAAGAGTCGCCGCTTGTCTTATAGTCAACCAATTCGGCCTTTTTGGCGCCTAACTGTTTTGCAGCAGACAGCATCGTGATTACGGGCGCAACCCCGCACATGGAAATATCCATATTTACGACTTTTCCGGCCAGGTCATCTTCATTCATATTTAGTATAGCCGACAATGCTTCCCTGTCTTTTTGTTCCGCCATTTTCTGTGATTCGTAATGAGTCATATCGCTGGAGGCTATAATCGCGGCATCTCTTTTTAATGCCTTTATGGCCCTGCCGATTTCCGTACCCGCTTCCTTTAATTTCTTTATATCCATACTCCCGATGATTATCGGCACAATCTTAAAATCTTTCATCATATATTGCAAAAAAGGTATCTGGACTTCGATGGAATGTTCATAAATATGCGCGACTTGATCCGGCTTAAATATTTTAGATTTACTGATCAGATAATCCGCAAATTCGTCGTCTATTTCTACAACGCCCAGAGGAGTGCTCCATCTGCCTTTTGGAAAAACACTGAACGGTTCGCCTCTGCCGGTATGGTTAGGGCCGATTATTACAAAAAGATCATGCTTTTTCATCCGCGACAGGACTTTTCCCGCCACGCCGCCGGAATAAATATATCCCGCATGAGGTGACATGGCGCCGCATATATCTTCTGTCTTTCCTCTTTCCGTAAGGCCGGAAAGCATTTTTTCTAAACCTGCTTTTGTTCCGGGGTAAAATTGACCGGCTACCACTGCTTCCCGCGTTGTCACCATGCTATTCTCCGTATAATTTCCTCAAGCGTCCAATGGCAATTTTTATGTCTTCAGCGTTTGCCGGCTCGTGCGGCTCTAAAATTTTTATAATCTTTGCATTCATAAGCGGTTTCAGCATGGAAAAATCTACATCTCCGGTAAACGGCGCATTGTGGTCATCTATGACACCTTTTACGTCATGCAGATGTACGCCCAGAAGGCGATGGCCGAATTTCTCCAGATATTCCGCATGGCGCAAAAGCTTCAGATTCTCGTAGACCTGAGCATGTCCCGTATCGTGCCAATAACCTATATTCGTATCTTCAAAAACGTTAAATATGGCCGAAAAATCCTCGATCGACGGTAATTCTCTGAAATAAAACCTGTTTTCGAGGCCTATTTTTATATCGGTTTTTTTGGAATAGCCCAAAAGCTCCTTTATGCTCTTAAGCAGACACTCCAGATAACCCTTCTTAAGTGCACGCTCTCTTTCTTCGTGCATAGAGTCTATTAAGTCAGCTACATTCAAACCATCCTCTACCGCTTTTGCCAGTTCTCTGGTCCTGTCCCTTATATCCAGCCTTCCGGAGTGCACTACTATTGCTTTTGCTTTGAGCCGGCAGGCGGTGTCCATGGTGTGCTTCGTTTCAGCGACGGCTCGGTTTCTTTCGGCGGTATCCAGGGATGCCAGTGAATAATAATCCGGCGATGCTTTACTTATGTCAATCGAATCGGGAACGGGACAAAAATTGTGCAGGCTCAATACCCTGACGAAGTTTTTATCTACCAATTCAGCAATGCCATCGACCGTTGCTTTCGAAAGTTTAAAGTTAAGCTCTACCGCATCTATTCCCAGTTTTTTTATTTCTTCAATCATGGACCTGGCATCATTATGCCTGCTATAGTTCCATGCCGTGGAAACGCCGAACATGATTATTGGTTATCCTCTTTGGTGCCGTATATCGTTACGATGAGACAATTATCCGGATTAAGATACTGATTAGCCACTCTTTTTATCTGTCCTGCCGTAATGCTGTTTATTTTGGAATCATATGTTTTGAAATTTTCATAACCAAGCCCGTACAATTCGTCAAGGGTCATCTTTAGATTAAGCGCTGCGCCTTCCTCCAGATTTATTATATTGGCCGCAATGAGATGCCTTTTTGCCGCGTTAAGTTCATCTTCCGAAACCTGTTCGGCTTTCAGCATCTTAATTTCTTTGAAAATCGCGTCTTTAGCAGCTTTTATATTCGTAGATTTAGTTACGGCGTAAAATATGTAACAACCGGGTTCGATGCCGGGTATAAAAAGCGAACCAAGGGAATACGATATTCCCAGATTGCTCCTGACGTTGTTAAATAATCTTCCGTCCGAACCGGACATTATCGATTCGATTACCTCGAAAGCATATTTATCGTTATCTACGATTTTGACAGCCGGAAAGCCGATCAGGATTATGGATTGTTCTCTGTCCATGGAACCCGTTGACTCTTCCTGCTTCAATAGATTTTTACGCGACGGCACTGACGGAAATTTTGCGTCTATCTTTTTGAAGGACGCAAAGTACTTTTCAATCTCCGCTATTACCTCATTTTTATCTATATCGCCGGTTACTGCCAATATCATGTTTGCCGGCAGGGCGAATGATTGGTAAAATTTTAAAAGGTCCTCGCGCTTTATGCTTTGAATCGTTTCTGCCTGTCCCAGAGGGTCCATGCTGTAAGGATGCTCCCCGAAGAAGTCTCTTTTAAATCGCAATAAGCCGTATTGCACTATATTATCATTTCTTTCCTTTATTCCGGCCAAAGTAAGAGCTTTTTCTTTTTCGATTTTAGCATTGTCAAAAGTTGCGTGCATGACGACGTCGCTTAATATTTCAAGCCCCTTTTTCCAATCGGTACCCATCAGATCCATGGTTATTCCGAAACTATTCGCGCCGCTTATATTACTTACGCTTCCGCCTATCGATTCAATCGCTTTTTTAATGTCTTCTTCTTTTCTTTCTGTTGTGCCGTCGAGCATCAGAGCGGATGCTAAGCGCGATATTCCGTTATTTTCTTTAGTCTCGAAGCGTACACCTCCCAGAAAAAGCGCTGACATCGTGCAAATCGGCAATGAATGGTCTTCACAGATAATTATTCGTGCGCCGCTCGGTAATACATAGTTTGATATATTGCGGCTGTCAGCCTGTTTGCGCGTATCAGCTGCAGGCAAACCTGTGGCGACATATTTTTCCGGTATTAATAGCAACGTATTTACCTTATCAGCGTCGAAGTAATTTCGGGCGGCTGCTTTGATATCATCGTTTGTTACTGCGCTTATTTTGTCCATATAAGCCCGGGAAAAGAGGTAATTGCTTGTGAGTGCTTCGTTAAAAATAAGGTCCAATGACCTGCCTTCGGCAGTTTCAAGAGATTTTAGAAATTCAGTCGTTGCTATTTTTTTAGCTTTTTCCAATTCTTCGGTTTTAATGCCGTTTTCCTTCACACCCTCTAAAATTTCCAAAATTGACGCAGTTACGGTGCCGGTTTTATCAGGCTCGGATATAAAGGAGATATAAAATAGTCTGGAATCACGCAAGGTGTTATTGTGGCAAGAGGCGGCATAAACCAGTTTCTTGTTATCCCGCAATTCCTCGGTAAGTATGGAGCCCTCGCCAGTACCAAGAGC
Organism: Candidatus Omnitrophota bacterium; assembly: GCA_028718265.1. The sequence goes on along the minus strand of JAQUMG010000011.1, from coordinate 4,640 downwards.
GGTAGCAAGGATATCAAGGGCGTAAAGAGACGGATCGTTTATTGAAGCGCTTCGATAAGAAAGTACGCCGTGGGCGAGTGCCATACTCCGGTATTCGATCCGGTCTCTCCGCTCAAACTGAGGCGGCTCTGCGATACTGCCTTCGTACGCTACAAAACTTCTTTTGACTTCGGAAAATATTTTTTCTACCTCGCCAAAAATACTTTTTTTATCGATGTCGCCGGAGATTACCATGACCATGTTGTCGGGGGAATATTTATGGTAGAAATAATACTCCACATCTTCCTTGGCAAGGCGCATAAACAGGTCTTCGTGCCCGATTATGGGATATTTATAAGGATGATCACGAAAGACTGATGACCACGATAGATCAGATATAAAAATTGCCGGATCATCCCTGCCTCTGCGTATTTCGTCAAGTATCACTTCTTTTTCCTTATTTATTTCTATGGCGTCGAACGACGGAAAAAATATAAATTTCTTCAGTACTGAAAGTACGTTTGAGGTGTAGTCCCTGGGGACGGTAACCGTAAATACGGTATAGTCGCGGGTGGTAAAAGCATTGATTGCCCCGCCGAAAGATTTTATCTTCCGGGAGGCTATATTTGTTTCTTTTTCGTTGCCGCTTTTGAATAAGAGATGTTCCACGAGGTGTGATATACCGCTGCCGGCATATCTTGCTTCCGAGGCACTGCCGCATTTTACGAGGATATCGATAGAGACTATGGGCGACTTATGTGTTTCGTGCAGAACCACAACCATGCCGTTATTCAAGACTCTTTTCTGGGTGTTCTCGCTTGTGTACACGGAGTCTTCCTGGACGGCATTGGCGGGGACTGAAAAAAAGAAAAAGCTTAGCAGAAGATTTATGACTACAATTCTAGATATGGCTTTATTCATTATGCTTTCGCATGGAGGGGTAACAGCAAATTGCGATATTGTGCGATTTTTAAAATCTTGTTTTCGCACTTCGTCTTTTTCTTCGCTTGCGTTCGCTGGGTTTTTCGTAATGTTTTCTGGCTTTAAGCTGTTTTAAAACCCCTTCTCTCTCTATTTTTTTCTTAAAACGCCTTAGAGCTTTCTCTAATGATTCATTTTCGCCGACTTCAACTTTGGACATTTTTAATTTCACCCCTTTTAAATGTTGTCGCGCTTATGTTCGGCCTTACTTATATTAATAATGTGCATATTATATTATATTGCCTCTTTCTTGTCAATACTTATGGCGGGAGATGATGCTTAATCTTTGCGGATGACCCTTATGGGCAGGTTGAACTGTAATTCGCCTTCTTTTATCTTGCCGGTGAAAGGCGGAAACGGCGCTGCTTCTTTTATGCTCTTTACGGCAAGTCTTTCCAGGCTGCCCGCATCCGTACCGCTGCTTTTATAGAGATACAGATCTCTAAGCATGCCGTTTCGGTCAAGTATAAATCTTACGCAAACTTCGCTCTCTTTTAAAAACGTCCTTTTATTCTTTTCTATAATCGACCGTATTTTTTCACGGACATCCAAGAAATATTTTTCATACGCTATGCCCTTCTGCGTACCCAGGTCTATTATTTCGACTTCGTTTCGTTTTTCTTCTGTCCGGCGGGCAGTGCTTTTGGGAATCTCTTCCTTTTTGACGCTTACTTCCTGAATTGGTTTCTGCTCCTCTTTCTTGGTTAAAACCGGTTTAGGGGTATCGTGACTGCCGGACGCTTTAGCCGCCGAATCGCTGCCGGATTTTATTTCGGAGGATACTGAAGGCTTGGGCATGCTTTGAGGCTTAATGTCTATTATTGCCGCATGGGCAATTTTGTTTTCATTGAAGTATACTGTCTCTATTTTTTGAGACGGCATGTCAGGCTTTAATAAGAAACTGAGGAACGGCCACGGTAATACCAGGCACAGGTGCGCCGATACGGAAACTATCAAACATATTTTGAAAATGCTGTCCGTATACATGGAAAACCCTTATTTATCCCAGCCTTCTCTACCGATAAGCGGGACGAACATACAGCCGCAAAGTTCGTGCGAGGTTATTAAATTTTTTTCCTTCGTAAAAAGCGTAAGAATTTGACCGAAAGCCGCGCCTATGGGGGCGACTAACCTACCCCCATTGCCAAGCTGTTCCAGCAAAGTTGCAGGTTTTGCGGGACAAGACGCTGTGACCATAATAGCATCGTACGGCGCATGTTCCGGCCACCCCAGAGAACCGTCCTTGACCGTTATGGTAATGTTCCTATATCCGAGAGCTGACAAAATATGAGCAGAGTGTTCCGCTAAATCCGGCATCCTCTCGACCGAATATACATTTTTTGCCAATTCCGCCAATATTGCAGTTTGATATCCGCTTCCCGTACCTATTTCAAGAACATTTTCCTTGCCTGTCAGACTCAGCGATTCCGTCATTAAGGCAACTATAAAAGGCTGGGATATCGTTTGACCATTCCCTATGGGTAACGGGTGGTCGCCGTAAGCGCCGGACATGAATTCATTCGGAACAAATTTATGCCGCTCCACTTTTAGGAATGCATCGATTACAGCGGGGTTACTTATTCCGCGCGGTATAAGCTGATACTCTACCATTCTCTTCCGCAGCGTCTCGAAATCCATTAGAAAAACTCCGCGCTTATTTGTTTTTGAATGCGATTCGGAACAGGAAATAAATAAAACGGCACGTATCCCAGAACGGATTTATCTGACTGGCCTCTTTGCCGTATAACGTTTTGATGGGGACCGATATTATTTTAACGCCGGCGGCACTCGCTTTTATCAATATTTCGGATTCTACCTCGAAACGCGAGGATTCAATAGAAATTTTTTTAAGAAGCTCTTTTCGTATTAGGCGAAAACCGCATTGCGAATCGGGTATGCTTTGCCGGCATATTGACGAAACAAGCGACGACATGAATTTATTCGTTAATTCCCGCACAAGGGGCATATTTGAGACGTTGCCCATCCTGTTCCCGATCAATAATGCGTTAGGATTTTTTTCCGAGACTGCGATTAATTTTGATATATCGGCAGGACTATGCTGGGCATCTCCGTCCATAATTATAGCTGCGTCATAACCGTTGTCCAGGATCGCGGAAAATCCCGTTTTGAGCGCGGCGCCTTTACCCAGATTTTTGTCATGGCGTATGACCTTTGCGCCGCTTTCCTGTGCTATTAAATAGGTGTTATCTTTGGATCCGTCATCTATTACGATGGGCTCAAAATTCATGCCGCGCAATTTGCGGATTAAATCCCCGATATGCTCGCTTTCGTTATATGCCGGTATAAGTATCCCTGCTTTTAGGCTCATGTCTTCCTTGCCGCTATGTCCATATCCGGTTAAACATATACCATTGCGAAGGATGCTCGCGTATGTAACATTCAAATCTGTTTATGAAATATTGGGTCGCGCTTCGCATTTGTTCATGGACGGGTATTTCTCCCGTGATTGGTACGGGTTTTTCAAATACCATTTTGTAATCCATGCTTTTTTCGTCTTCCTTGTATACGAACGTGATTACAATCGGTGCCCCGGTTTTGATGCCGAAAAGCGCCGCACCTCGCGGTATATGCGCAGTTTTTCCAAAAAACTGGATATCCATACCGCTTTCGCCGTAAGGCCTGTCGCCGACGATAGCGATTATCTCGTTTCTTTTTAACGCGGAAAGACAGGATTGTTTGGCATTGCCGATAGACGAGATATTAACACCGGCGCGTTTTCGTTTTTCAATAAAAAAGCTGTTTATCCGCTGGTCAGAATGATCAAGCGCAACTACGTTCAGCTTATATCCCAACTTCGCGAATAGATATCCGCCGAGTTCCCAGTTCCCGAAATGACCTGTTACGATAATACAGCCTTTGCCCAGCTTTAAGGCTTTGTCAATATTCTCTATGCCGTCAAAGACGACCTTCTTTTTCATGCTCTCAATATCTTCGGTGAGCGGAGAGAAAAAATCGACAAGGTATTTACCGAAATTTATGAATACATTTTTTGCCAGTAAGGATATTTCCGCCTCGCTGGTTCCGGGCAGCACAACGCGCAGATTTTGCTTAACGGTCTCCCTGTCCTTTTTTGAGACATAATACTGGAGCGTTGCAAAAAAGGAAACGATGGCGTACGCGCCTTTGGTGTCAGTCGCCTTTAATATAAAGAATCCTATTTTATATAAGATATATAACATTTGTGGTCAATTTGCCAGATTAAGCAAAAGTTCCGCTATGTCGGCGGCAGAATTAGGTCTGGCATACCCCTTCATCACTTCCTGCATTTTGGCCATTCCGGCAGGGTTGCCGAGCAGGTCCTCAAGCAGTCTTACGGCATGAGATTCGTCCGTCGCTCTAATGGCCATCCCGCCGGATGTCAGCATTTTTGTATTAAATTCTTCCTGGCCGGGCAGAGGATTTATTATTATCATCGGCAGCGATTTCGCAAGTGCTTCGGCGGTCGTCAGCCCGCCCGGCTTAGTAATTATCACATCTGAAATTCCCATTATTTCGTGTACGTTAGTGACAAACCCAAGAGCAATGATCCTCTTAGCGGAACGGGCCGCTATATCTTTTGTTTTTTTAAAGAGCAATTTATTTATACCTGTGATTACTATTACCTGAAAATCCTTTGGGGAGGCATTAAGCGCCTCAATCAACTTCTCATCGGGACCTAT
>JAQUMG010000010.1 GCA_028718265.1 Candidatus Omnitrophota bacterium | reverse complement strand
AGACAGACGAAAAGACAGGCATAATGTACAGAAAGTGGGAAGCCCCTTCTTCCAAAGCTGTTTTTTTGTTAGTCCACGGCCTTGGCGCTCACAGTGCAAGATGGGAATTTTTAGCAGAGATGTTTTTGTTTCACAGCGTTACTTCTTACGCGATAGAGCTCAGAGGCTGCGGCGAAACTCCGGACTTGCAAGGCCACATAGATTCCTTCGACATTTACTATGATGATATAGATTCTTTGCTGCGTATCATCGTCAGAGAAAATCCCGGGAAGAAGATATTTCTAGTCGGAGAAAGCCTCGGAGGGCTTATTGCTTATATCGCGGCGCTTAAGAAACCGGATTTATTTGCAGGCCTTATTGCGCTTTCACCGGCTTTTTCCACCCGTTTTAAACTGAATATTTTAGATTACTTCAGATTTCTTTTTCCGCTGCTTTATAATCCAAAAAAACAGCATAAAATGCCGTTTACCTCCAATATGTGCACCAGAGACACTACCTATGAAACTGTCATGGATGCCGATCACAGAGAGCATCGGCTCGCAACATCGAAATTTATTATTAATTTACTGCTTGCGCAGAGGCAGGCCAAATCGTTAAAGGACAGAAAAGACATGCACATATTGTTTCTTCTTTCCGGAGACGACCAGCTGGTTAACCCGGAAATAAGTAAAATGATTTTTGAAAAATTAACAGCCGGCGATAAAACAATTATTCAGTATCCTGACATGCGTCACGCGCTTTCCGTAGAATTAGGGAAGGAAAAGGTTGCTCAGGATATCTTAAAGTGGCTGGAGGGTGAAATAACGTCATGAGTTATATATTATCCATAGACCAGGGGACGACAGGAAGCCGCGCCGTCTTATACGACAGAAGCGGCAGAAAAGTCGCAAGCGCTTACGAGGAATTTCCTCAGTATTTTCCGAAACCGGGGTGGGTGGAGCATGATCCGGAGGAGATATGGCGCAGCGTCGAGAACTCTATACAAAAGGCGATTAAGAAAGTGCCGAGCGGCGCAATCGCCGCCATAGGAATCACAAACCAGCGCGAAACGACGATCATATGGGACAGGAATACGGGAAAGCCTGTTTACAACGCCATAGTGTGGCAGTGCAGACGGACGGCGGGACGGTGCGATGCCCTGAAAAAGAAAGCAGCCGCATTATTCAGAAAAAAAACCGGACTTCCGATCGATGCCTATTTCTCGGCGACAAAGATAGAGTGGATTTTGAAAAACGTACCCGGCGCTTCGGCAAAGGCAAAAAGAAATGAGCTCTGCTTCGGCACGGCCGACACGTGGGTCCTGTGGAAATTAACGGGCGGCAGAATTCACGCCACCGACTATACAAATGCCTCACGGACAATGCTATTCAATATCGAGAAACTGAAATGGGACGAAGAAATACTCAGGAAATTCAGGATCCCGAAAAGTATGCTTCCGGAAGTCAGAAAGTCATCGGATGTCTTCGGCAGGACAGAAAAGATAGGAACGCTGCCGGCCGGCATTCCGATAGCCGGTGTCGCAGGCGACCAGCAGGCTGCGCTTTTCGGCCAGACATGTTTTGAGCCGGGAACGATGAAAAATACTTACGGCACAGGATGCTTTATTCTGTTGAATGCCGGTAAAAAACGGCCGGTTTCAAAACACGGCCTTATCGTTACTCTCGGCTGCGGCGCATACGGCGAGCCGGTGTATGTTCTTGAAGGAGCGGTATTTATTGCAGGAGCCGCTATTCAGTGGCTGCGAGACGGGCTTAAAATTTTATCTTCCGCGCCTCAGTCGGAAAAAATGGCCGAATCGGTAAAAGATAACGCCGGCGTATATTTTGTGCCGGCTCTCGTGGGACTGGGCGCGCCTTACTGGGACCAGAATGCCCGCGGCAGTATCTTCGGTATTACAAGAGGGGCAAACAAAAACCATATTGTCAGGGCCGCCCTCGAGGCCATGTGCTATCAGACGAAAGACGTGTTAGAGGCCATGCAAAAAGATTCCGGCCTGAAAACCGGAGATTTAAGGATAGACGGCGGAGCGGCCGCAAACAATTTCCTGTGTCAGTTTCAGGCGGATATTCTCGGCATAAAAGTAATCAGGCCAGAAATCATTGAAACTACGTCTTTAGGCGCTGCGTATCTTGCGGGCCTTGCAGTCGGATACTGGAAAAACATGAGCGAAATAAAACAATGCTGGCAAAAGGACAGGGTATTCAGCCCCAAAATGTCAAAGGCCAGGGCCTCGGGTCTTTATAACGCATGGCTTAAAGCCGTGAAAAGGACGCTCTCCGATAAATATGAACGAATATGATATAACAGTCATCGGCGGCGGGATTATCGGCACTGCTATTGCACGTGAACTCTGCCGTTACAAGCTTAAGATCGCGCTCTTGGAGAAAGAAGAAGAACTTGCCTTCGGCGTATCAAAGTCGAACAGCGGCATCATTCATCCCGGCACGCAGAATCCGCCGCACTCGCTTAAGGGCAGATTGTGCGTTCAGGGTAATATTCTAGCGAGACATCAATCCCGGGAACTTGGTTTCGATTTTAAAGAGGTCGGAGAACTTATAGTAGCCTTTAACGAAGAAGAAGTATCCCGCCTTGTACAATTGAAGAAAGAGGCAGAACTCCTGAAAGTTCCAAAATTAGCCATTGTCGGCCGCTCCTGGCTCAGAAAAAGAGAACCGAATCTCAGCAAAGATGCCGTCGCTGCTCTTTATGCTCCCACAGCCGGAATAGTCAGCCCTTACCGCTGGGTTTATGACCTTTCCGAAAATGCGGTGAAAAACGGCGCAGAGATTCATACTTTGACTAAAGTAGAAAATATCGTTTTAACCGGACAGCCTGTTTCGCCGAATAAGCCTCGTTTTGAAATCCATACCACAAAAGGCATATTTAAGACAAGATATGTCATCAATGCCGCGGGACTTTTTGCGGATGTGATATCAAAGATGGCAGGGGTAAATTCCTTTCAGATAAAGCCCAGAAAAGGAGAGGAATTTCTTCTGGATAAGAAGAGGCAGTATATGACGAACCATCTGCTTTTCCCACTGCCGTCAAAAACATCAAAAGGAATCCTGATAATCAAAACTTCCGACGGCAACCCGATGATAGGGCCGACGGCCGAAGAGATCCCGGATAAGGAAGATCTCTCTACGTCGGATAAAGGACTGAAAAAAGTGCTGGACGCTGCCCGCAAGATGGTACCCTCAATAGACGAAAACGACATAATCGCTTATTTCGCCGGCTTAAGGCCTGCGGCAGGAGATGATTTTATCATACGGTACGAGGATAAAGCGCCCGGATTTATCAATGTTGCGGGTATTCAGTCACCGGGGCTGACTTCTGCTCCGGCTATTGCCCTGATGGTAGCCGATATATTAAAGAATAACGGTTTGTCGATGAGACAGAAACTTTTTTTCCGCGGCCACCGCAGAAAAACAGTCCATCTGTTCGCCCTTTCTTCCCGTGATGCAAAAAAGATCATAAAAAGGGATTCGCGATACGGTGATATAGTCTGCAGATGCGAGATGGTATCGGCAGGAGAGGTCAAAGACGCAATAAAGCGCGGGGCTAAAACACTTGACGGGATAAAATTCAGGACCCGGGCGCAGGCAGGAAGATGCCACGGCACTTTTTGCACTACGCGACTCATGAGGATTCTCGCTGAAGAGACCGGAAGGCCTCTTACCGGAGTGACTAAGCGGGGCAAGGGCTCAGAAATTGTTAAAAGGGACAGGAACGATGCTTAAAAAGGATTTGGTCGTCGTAGGCGGCGGGCCGGCAGGAATGGCAGCAGCAATTTCTGCCTGCGAAAGCGGCGTAAAAGATATCTTACTGCTTGAGCGGGACCAGTATCTTGGCGGCATACTTAATCAGTGTGTACATACGGGATTCGGGATAGATTATTTTAAAGAGGTCTTAACCGGGCCGGAGTATGCAGACAGGTTCATCAAAAAGATAAAAGACATCCCTGATATAGAGATAAGCCTCAGAACATTCGCAGTCCGCCTCACGCGGGATAAAGTATTTACGTGTTTAAAACCCGGCGCCATAGAGGAGGTAAAAGCAAAATCGGTAATAATGGCTACCGGCTGCAGGGAAAAAACACGCGAGATGGTGCATATCGCAGGAACGCGGCCTGCCGGCATCTTTTCCGCCGGGCTGGCCCAGAAACTGGTAAACATAGAGGGCCTGTTGCCCGGCGCTGAAGTTGTAATAGTCGGCTCCGGAGACATAGGGCTCATAATGGCCAGACGTTTTCTGTTGGAAGGCGCAAAAGTAAAAGCAGTTATCGAAATCCAGAAAAAAACCAGGGGCTTGATGCGTAACATAGTACAGTGTATAGAAGATTTTGAGATTCCTTTATATTTCAACCACAAGATCTCAAAAATTTGCGGCAAAGACAGAGTCGAATCCGTTGACGTGGTAAAAGTGGACGATAATTTTAATGAAATTCCCGGTTCTGAATTCCGGATTGGCTGCGATACGGTCCTCGTGTCGGTGGGGCTTATTCCGGAGAATGAATTGATAGAGATGGCCGGTGTCGAGATAGACAAAAAGACAAATTCGCCCGTTGCGAAAGAAGTAAATAAGACGTCAATACCGGGATTATTTGTGTGCGGGAATTCGTTTAAGGTGTATGATTTGGTTGACTCTGTCTCGCGCGACAGTGTGATCGCAGGCCGCATGGCAGCCGAATACCTGAGGAGCTGCAGATGATTAAAAAATTAACCTGCATAGAATGTCCGGTAGGTTGCTCTCTGTCCGTGGACATAGAAAACTGTAAAGTAACCGGTATAAGCGGAAATAAATGCCCGAAAGGTGAAAAATACGCTATATCCGAGATTGAAAATCCGCTCCGGATATTGACCTCGGTAGTTCTTTCGGAAGGATTGCCGCTGAAAGTAGTGCCCGTCAGAACGGATAATCCGATACCGAAGGCAAAAATTTTTGAAGCGATGAACGAAATTAAAAAAATAAGGATAACGAAACCGGTTACCGTCGGCGAAATCCTCGTCACGAATTTCCTGGGGTTAAACGTCAATATTGTCGCTACGCGGGATACCATGTAGGTTTCCGCCTGAGGCGGATCCCCGCCATAAAGCGCTGGCGGGCAGGCGCCTTAGCGGCGGGAAATGAATTGCTTTTTAGCAGGATTTTTGGTATATTTTGTAGGAATGCAAAAGGCAGCCTCGCGGCAGCGGGGCTATTTATTACCAGTAAAACACGGTAAAACGGAGGTGTAATATGATACGTGTAGATTTAGTAGGGTGGTCTTTAATGCTGATCGCCCTGGCGATGGCCTATTCCGTTTTTATTAAAGCAGGCAGAGCGGAAAGTAAAAGTTTAAAATCAATAGGTTATGTAATCGGTATTATCATAGTGGCGGGGTGTCTGATATTGGCCATATTAGATGTGGGAGCGCGCATCAGGATTAAAAAAGGCGCAGCAATAGGGCCGAGACGCACTACCGGACTTACAACGGCAAAGCCGATTGCCACACCGAAAGCCAATGTCCCCGTACCCAGGCTGCCGAGATCAGCGGCGGAAACGGCACCTGTTATTCCGAATATTCCGGCCCCTCCGGCGGAACCTAAGGCCCAATAATTTAGAACTAATCTGCCTGGTGTTCCGAGCCATCGGGACACCAGGTTTATTTTAAAGTTGCAAACAGAAGATCCCCCGCCCTTTGGGCCCGGGATCCTCGCAGCAAGTTGAAATCAAGGCGAGGAGAGGTCGCGTAGCCCGGTTTAGCGCGCACGCTTGGAAAGCGTGTGTACCGCAAGGTACCGAGAGTTCAAATCTCTCCCTCTCCGCCATAATAAAACCGCAACTTACGGAGTGTCATAAAATGACGCATCCCCAAAAACCCCGTAAAGAAAAAATTCAGAGAGAGAGAATTTGACTCCGATACGAAATTTGATTATCCTTATCTTAAATAACGTTCATCCGGTTTTTTTATTCATATTATTTTATCTGTTATACATTTTCGCAATTGTATTTTTGATTTGTATCATATTCGCGGTGCTTGAACTATCAATAAGAATTTTTGACGGGATATGGCATATAAAATTAAGCAATATTGTTAAAAGAAATCCTGCTGTTGGCCTGGAGGATAAGGACGGCAGCTTTACCTATAAACAAGGCGCATTCACTGTCAGGTATAGAGTGATTTCTTCAAGTATTGCCGCACAGACCGGAAAAGTAGAAATTGATTATATAAAAAAAGATCTACAGAGATACGAGAGAAGGTTTATCAGATTTAAAAGAAAAGTCAGCAAATTTTGGCTTTACCGGAGATGGACAAATTTTTTAAAACCGGCGGCACTCTTTCTTTTATTATTAACAATTTTGCTGCCTTATTATATTTTGTTTGAGCCGCAAACTGATAAGGAATATCGCCTGAGATGGTTTATATCTAAGGCATTAGGAGTCAGCATGAAAGATGTTGTAATCGGGCCCGACGGGTGGCTTATAATTTCGGCAACCAGAATTACGGCAGGTGATGAACAAAATGAGCCGATATCTTTCAATGTTGATTTAATCAAATGGCTTACCTTTCAGGATGATATTTATGTAATCCGAGATAGAGGTGTGGTGGAGAACTATGATTACGGATATGTTATTTACCCTGTAAAATATTATGGAAGCGGCAGTTTAATGCTGGAGAAAGACGGTAAATGGATCGAGGGTACGGTTTACAGAGGAGATAAAGTAATCTGGGAAGAAGCCCAGGGGACCGGCATCAGAGCAGGGGCAGTCCATGAACAACGGGTAGACCTGGAAAGCGATAAAATTTTAATACATGACAAGTGATCTCCAGAGAATGCTGACAAGCAACGAAAGAAAAAAACACAGAATAGATTTAATCAATATTATGCCCCGGCAATATGTGCAGAATATGGAAGCCCTTCCGCCTCCATGCGGTATTTTGTATGTCGGAGGGGCGTTAAAATCCGCGGGATACAGGGTAAATGTCCACCATATTTTCGACACGGAGATTGATGAAACAGCACTTTTAATCGCGAGAAGTCAGCCTTTATTTGTTGGCGTTTCAGTGTTCACCGGACTGCCAACTTACATGTCGGCCGAATTTTCCAGGAAAGTAAAAGAGATAAGCAGAAACCTTACCGTGGTGTGGGGAGGAGTTCATCCATCACTGGTTCCTGAGCAATGCTTGCGGCCGCGCTATATTGATATTGCGGTGGTAGGCGAAGGTGAGGATACGGCAACAGAATTGGCGGATGCGCTTGTTGAGAGAATCAGTCTTCGAGGAATTAAAGGAATCGGCTATAAGGAGGGCGATGTTGTTTGCATGAACGAACCTCGCCCGCTAATCGAGGATCTTGACAGATTTAGAATGGATTGGTCGCTTATTGAGCCGGACAGATATATTCAGAAAGGTCCTGGCGGAGTAAGGTCGCTGATTTTTGTTACCTCAAGGGGCTGTCCGTCAAATTGCGGTTTTTGTTATAATTTACAGTTTAACAAACGCCGCTGGCGCGCCCATTCAGTTGAATTCGTACTGGAAGAAGCGCGTGGGCTTAAAGAAAAATTAGGCATTAACAGGCTTTCATTTAATGATGACAATTTTTTTGCCGGGAAAAACAGAGCGATAAAATTACTAGAAGGATTCCGCGCGATGAACGTATCAATGGGCATGCTGGAACTGCGCATTGATGACATTAAGGAGGAGCTGGTAAGCGTTCTCAAGGATTTTGACATAGAGCGCATATTTACAGGCTGGGAATCGGGAAACGACAGAATATTAAAGCTGATAAATAAAGATTTTGGCGTCGAAGATATCATGAAAGGGGTGGGTATTTTAGCCCGCTACCCCAAAATACATCTGAAGACATCCGCGATCGTTGGTTTCCCGACCGAAACAAGGCAGGAAATGCTTAATACCGTCTCAACAATGCTTACTTTAGGGGACATGCATCCAAATATGGCTTTTAACATGGGCATGTACCTGCCCTATCCGGGAACACCGTTGTATCCGCTGGCAGTTAAAGAAGGGTTTCGGCCTCCCGAAAATCCTGAGGGCTGGAAGCAATGGGATATGTTTGGCAGTAAATTACCGATTACGTGGCTGCCGCGTTTTACCAGGCGGGATATCACTAATGTGAAAAATATCAGTAAATACTGCCAGATATATGAAACAAAATACCCGGCAAAGGATGAATCGAAGTTAAAATATTTCGTGAGAAATTTTTTCAGAAAGATTGCGCGGTATAGGTACGAGAAAAACTTTTTCCGCGTTCAGTTTGAATTTCCGTTATTACGGCTGTTAAGGGCGGTGAACAGCCGTATCAGGACAGGATGCTTATAACATGAAAACGACGAGAGTAAAAATATTTTTTATATTTCTTCTCATTCCAATCTTTTTTCTTGAGGGTTGTGCCGCAAAACCTCTGCTGAAACACAACTTTAAAAAAATGTTTTCTCCCTATCTTTCAAGGATCGACGATAATCCGATTATAATAGTACCGGGGATAATAGGCTCCCGCCTCGTGGATAACAGAACGGGGAAGGTTATGTGGGGCTCTATCCGGACGCAGCAGATGTTTTCCCGTTTCGGAAGCGGCGGCATCGCTCTTCCGATAGATGAGCTGCCTTTAGAAAAAAACATAGATGACATATCGTCGAAAGGCATAATAGATAAATACGAATTTCCCGTAGACATAATAGAATTCACTGTCTATAGAGAGCTCATACAGATGTTCGAGGAAATAGGTTATAAGCTAGGAGACATAAGAAATCCCGAACAGGGCGATAATCTTTACATTTTTGACTATGATTGGAGGCGCGATAATGTCGAAAATGCAAAAACCCTTGCAGAAAGAATAGAGGGCATCAAAAAGGCAGCAGGAAAACCGAAACTTAAATTTAATCTTATCTGCCACAGCATGGGCGGGTTAATAGGCGAATATTATATGAGGTATGGCGGCAGGGATGTATTAGGGCAATCTCCGAATTTTAAAGTAACGCATGAGGGCGCAAAGGATATCAAGAAATTAATACTCATAGGCGTTCCTAATCTCGGGTCTGTGCCCGTATTTCAGTATTTGCACACAGGACTCGACCTGAAGATATTAAAATATCCGCCTTATGTAATTTTTACTATGCCCAGCATATATCAATTACTTCCCGCCAGACACATCAGCAGTTTTGTCGATGACAGCGGAAATAACATGCACATAGATCTCTACGACATAGAAAACTGGAAGAAATACGGCTGGTCTATGTATTCCGAGGATATGATTGCGGCAATGAAATCACAGTACAAGGTAAAGTTTAAAGGCACATGGGAGAAAGAATTTAAAGCATTTGAAATAAAAAGAGACAGGTTTATCAGGGCTGCGCTAGAGAGAGCCGACTTTTTTCATAAATCACTGAACTTTAGGCCGATACAAAGCGCTCCCTGCGAAATTATACTTTTTGGCGGCGATATGGTATGGACGCTAAATAAGGTGATATTAAAGAAAGACGAGAAAAATAATAAATGGCTTACTTATTTTTGGGATGCGCGTTTAAGAGAAAAGATATTAGCACCCGGAGATAGTATGGTTACAAAAGAAAGCCTGCTCGCTGCCCCCGTTGCCAGCACTATCAAAAGCGGCTGGGCGCGCTCACCCCTGGAGATATCATTTGCGCTGTTTGTCGCCCGGGACCATGAGAATATACATAAAGACCAGGCATTTCAGGATAATTTGTTGAATATTTTACTGGCAGGGCCGCAATAAACTGCTATCCGAAGAAATTTATTTGAAGTCGAGGGATAAGTTTGTTAGAATATGTAAAGAGTGGTTTAACGAAACGCTGGATAAATCATGAAAACCATAAGAATATGTTTGGGGCAGATTAATCCGATTGTCGGCGATCTTGAAGGAAACGCAGATAAGATAATCGGTTTTATTAAAAAAGCCAAAGAGCTCAAGGCGGACATTGTTGCCTTTCCGGAACTGAGTCTTTCCGGTTATCCGCCGGAAGACTTATTGCTAAAACCCCACTTTATAGCGGAGAATAAGGCAAAACTTCTTCAGATAGCGGAAACCTCCAAGTCAATCTTTTCCATAATCGGCTTTCCGTACTCAGACAGAAATAAACTTTTTAATGCTGCTGCGCTGATCTACAACGGCAAATTGCTGGATGTATATAAAAAGATATACCTGCCGAATTACGGGGTCTTTGATGAAAAAAGATATTTTTCTCCGGGAGACAAGTGTGATGTTGTGACACTGGACAGCAATGTTAAGGTAGGCGTGAATATCTGTGAAGATATCTGGTATCCGAAAGGGCCCCAAAGAATTCAGGTCTCGGCGGGAGGAGCAAAAGCAATAATTAATATTTCCGCTTCGCCGTATCATGCACGAAAGATAGAATTGCGCGAGAAGATGCTGAGCAAAAGGGCGAGAGAAAACAACGCCTTCATGCTTTATTGCAATCTGGTAGGCGGGCAGGACGAGCTGGTTTTTGACGGCGGCAGCCTTGTTTTCGATAACAAGGGCCGATTACTGGCAAGGGGAAAACAGTTTGAAGAAGATCTGATAGTCGCCGATTTGAATTTATCCAAAGATAAAAAAACGCTGCATTTCGTAAATAAAATAGAGAAAAAACTGGGTTTTCTGGATGAAATATATGCCGCCCTGAAACTGGGTATTAAGGATTACGTCGGAAAAAATAATTTCCGTAAAGTAGTTTTGGGATTAAGCGGCGGAATAGATTCTGCCCTTGTCGCGGTACTGGCCAAAGACGCTCTGGGCAGTGAAAATGTGGTCGCATTGACCATGCCTTCGCAATACTCCAGCAGTGTCACCAGACAGGATGCGAAAAAGATAGCCGGACGGCTCGGCATAAAACTGATCAATGTACCCATAGGAGGGATTTATAAAAGTTACCTTTCTTTATTGAAAAGTTATTTCAAGGGTTGCAAACCGGATATAGCCGAGGAAAATATACAGGCGCGTATCAGGGGAAATCTTTTGATGGGTTTTTCCAACAAGTTCGGCTGGCTGGTATTGACTACGGGCAACAAGAGCGAAATCAGCACCGGTTACTGTACGCTCTACGGAGATATGGCCGGCGGGTTTGCCGTTCTGAAAGATGTGCCAAAAGGCCTCGTTTATAGATTGGCGGAACACAGGAATAAACTCGAAGGAAAGGAAATTATTCCTAAGAGCGTGTTACTCCGCGCCCCGTCGGCTGAGCTGAGAAAAAACCAGAAAGATCAGGATACGCTGCCGCCTTATCCGGTTTTGGATAAAATTATAGATATGTATGTAGAAAAAGATATGAGTCTTGAGGAAATCGTGAAGAAAGGATTTAACAGAGAGACCGCAGATAGAGTAGTCTCCATGATAGATAAGAATGAATACAAACGGCGGCAAGCCCCTCCCGGCATAAAGATCACTCCAAAGGCTTTCGGAAAAGACAGAAGAATACCCATAACAAATGCGTTTTCTAAATGACAGCGGCAACCGCGGCAAAAAAGGACTAAAATGAATACCTTGGCGCGTGCGATTCTGAAAACCCTTGCCCCAAAAGCAAGGATTTTCGAAAGATCCACGGAAAACCCGGTTAAAACCCAGAAAAAGGTCCTTTTTGAATACCTGTCGCGTAATAGAAATACCGAATACGGGAAGAAGTACGGTTTCTCCGGGATTAGGACTATAAGCGATTATCAAAAGCTTGTCCCGATGAGCGATTGTGATATCCTGCATCCTTATCTGACAAGAATGACAAAAGGCGAGCCAAACATACTTACTTACGATAAACCTGTATTTTTTGGAGTCACAAGCGGCACTACGGCGAAACCAAAACTTATTCCAGTTACAAAGTATTCAAAATCCAGGAAGATGGAGGTAATGAACCTGTGGGGGTATTATGCCTGGAGAGATCACCCAAAAGCCCTTGCCGGGAAAATCCTCGCCGTAATAAGCTCCGAAATAGAAGGTTTCACCGAATCAAAATTACCTTATGGCGCCGAAAGCGGGCACGCGTACAAAAACCTGATGTATGTTTTTAAGAATTTTTATGCCTTGCCCTATCAGGTGTTTGACATTATGGATTACGAAGCAAGATATTACTGTATATTAAGAATAGCCATGGAACAGAATATTACCAGTCTTGATACCCTGAACCCCAGCACGCTGATAATATTGTGCGAGAAAATAAAAGGGTGGAAAGAAAAAATAATAGAAGATATAGAAAAAGGAGCACTCAATAAGAATATAAATCTGCCGGAGAATATAAGAAAAATACTGGAGCGGCCTTTAAAACCTAATCCGGTGAGGGCGCGCGTACTCAGGCGTATTTTAGCGGAAAAAAAAGAATTATTGCCGAAATATTTCTGGCCGGACCTCGAACTGATAGGATGCTGGAAAGCGGGGCCTATAAGGCTTTATCTAAAAGAACTGCCCGGATATTTCGGGAATACGGCAGTACGGGATTTAGGGTGCCTCTCCACAGAAGCGCGCAGTTCAATACCGATGAGCGATGACGGCGCCGCCGGAGTGCTGGCAATAGGCGCTAATTTCTATGAATTTATTCCGAAAGAAGATATGCGTAAAGAGAAAAAACGTTTTCTTTTATGTGACCAGCTGGAAAAAGGGAAGGAGTATTTTCTGGTAGTTACTACTCCCGGCGGCTTATACCGGTATAACATAGACGATATCATAACCGTGGACGGATTCTTTAATAAAACACCTATGATCGAATTTGTGCAGAAAGGCCTTAACGCGTCTTCGCTGGCCGGCGAAAAACTTTATGAATCCCATATCTGCGAAGCGATAAACAAAGCAGCCGAAAAGAATAAATTATTGATAGAATTTTTCTCAGCTTGCCCGCGAAAAGGCAATCCTCCCGGATATGTATTTTTAGTCGAATTCGAAAAGGAACCGCCCCTAGGAGGAGCAAAGGCGCTTTTAAAGTCCATAGAAGAAGAATTGTACAATCAAAACGCTGAGTATAGAGATAAGCGAAGGCAGCAATTGCTGAGACCGCCCGTACTTAAGATAGTGAAAAAAGGAGATTTTGAAAAATACAGGGCAAAAAAAATCAGAGAAGGTGCTCATGACAGCCAGTTTAAGGTGCCAGAACTGACATCCGACCCCGATTTCCCGAATAATTTCCGCATAGATAAAGATATAGATTATATAGATTGAATATTTGTGAAACCCGCTGTAAAATATAGGGCGAAACTAAAGCTGATAAGGGAGGTGTACCATGGCAGAGCTTAAAGATGTATTTCAAAGTGCGGATTGGAAAAAGGAAAAACACGTTCCGGTAATAGACGCTGCTGATAAAGTAAAAAAAGGTGAACTTTTTAAGATCAATGTTGCCGTCGGCAAAGAAATACCGCACCCCAACAAGACCGAACATCACATTCGTTGGATCGAAATCTATTTTCATCCGCAGGGAGAGAAATTTCCTTATCAGATCGGAAAGGCGGAATTTAGCGCTCATGGCGAGTCTGTTCAGGGTCCTGACACCAGTACCGTATATACTCACCCCGAGGTGACGCTGAATTTTAAGACCGATAAATCCGGCACGATCTATGCCTCGAGCTATTGCAATATCCACGGTTTGTGGCAGAATGCAAAAGATATAACAATAGCAGGGTAATGACAGATTGCCCGCGCAAGCAATGTAACTGCGCAAAAACGGAGATGCATTATGGCCAAGAAAAAGATCCTGGTGGTAGACGACGAAGTAAGCATAGTGCAGTTAGCCAAATTCAGGTTGGAATCCAATAATTACGAGGTCGTTACTGCCACAAACGGGAAAGAGGCCCTTGAGAAGATAAAGCAGGAGAAACCGGATGCCGTATTGCTGGATGTGATGATGCCGGAATTGGACGGCCTGAGCGTTTTGAAACGGATACGGGAAACAGATAAGAATCTGCCGGTATTTATGTTTACCGCGTTCTCTAATGAAGAAAGATTCAAAGTGGCCAGTAATCTGAACGCCTCCGGTTTTATTCTGAAAACAGCGGATTTACAGAGCGAGATAAAAAACATAACGAATATTTTAAATGCAATAGACCGTACAAATAAAAAATAGGCCGTATTTACGGACATATTTTTATGTATAACTACCAATTTGAATTGGTTCGTACGATCGACATTGCACTGCTGGGCGTAATGGTATTAGTGAGCCTGGCGATTGCGGTAAGTGTTTTTATTCAGAACCACCTTTGGAATAGGCGCGTAAACAGGTTGCTGGATATAAAAATGTATATTTATCCGCTGGTACTGGCGGGTAAAAATCCGGCCGGCGCGGCAGATACGCCGTTTATCATGCGCATTACTCCTCAGCAATTTCTCGACATCGAAATGAACCGGGCCAGAGATGTAGTATCTTTTAATGATGCGGAACGGAATTTTATACGAAGTTGTTTTATCAGTCCGCAGCGCATAGCCAGACTCGAAAAATCCGCCTTAAGATCAAGCGATAAAGTGTGCAGAGCGGAAGCTATTCTCTGTCTAGGCCATGCCGGAGTGAAATCCGCGACAGGCGTTCTTAAAAAGTTATTGCTCAGCAAGGACAAGGATATAACTTATTTTTCTATAATAGCCCTCAGCCAGATAAAAACTACTTCATCTGCCAAAGCACTTCTTGATTTTTTACGTAAAACCCCGCCCAGCAGCCATAAAATTATTTCTATCCTCGAAGATTTTCCTCCGGACATAGTTAGCGATGTAATAACATTGGTGGATGACCCTGACCCCCGCGTGAGAGTCTGGGGAATGAAACTTCTGTCCAGATTTCCCGCAGAGCGCTACATCAAAAAAATAGAAAAATTCACAAATGATAAAAATACCGAGGTGCGCGCCTATGCCTGCGAGTGCCTGGGCAATATAAGTCACAAGGAGTCAAAAGAAACACTTTTGGAATGCCTCAAAGACGAAAGCTGGCTTGTAAGGATGCACGCTGTAAAAGCGCTTTCTAAAGCTCTGGGCGATGAAGCTATACCGGCAATCATGCCTTTTATCAATGATGCGTCATGGTCGGTAAACAGCGCTGTCAGGGATGCCATGGCGGAGCATATTAAAGCATCTATGCCTTATATAGAGCGGTTTCTAACCGGCAAAGACGTGATAGCCCAGAAGTATTCTCTCGAGGTACTCAGAGATACGGGATATATCGCAAATATATTGAAAGATGCCGTTTCCGGCAATGACAAAGAAAAAGCCTGCGCCAATCACCTGTTGGAAGCTATGATAAAAATAAAGGCTTATTTCGGGCTTGAGGCCGGAATTGACAACTTAGATAAAGATACACGGGCAAAGGTTCTGGAGATGTTGAACGGAATAGACAAAGAATTCGTGAAGCGCGTAAGGAAAATGTAACTTAAACCGGAAAGTCGTAACGATGTTCACAGCAAAATTCTTCTATATAATATTTGTTATCTCCTTTGGTTATTTTCTTATCCTTACGTTTTATTATCTGTTTCTGGTTATTATCGGCTCCTATGAGAATGTGAAAAAGGCGCTGGAAAGAGAGGGGGAAAATTATCCCCTTCTGTATTTTTCAACATTTAAAATGCCGGTCTCTATAATAATGCCTGCCCATAACGAAGAGGAATGGATAGAGGATTCCTTGAAATCCCTGCTTAATCTTAACTATCCGGAGTTCGAGATCATAGTTGTAAACGACGATTCATCGGACAGGACGCTCGAAATCCTGGACCGCATATTAAAACTGAAGCCTGTTGAAACGATATACATAAAGCATTATAAAGACGGCGATGTCCGTAATATTTTAAAGAGCGAGAAATACCCATACGTTACCGTCATAGATAAGACAAAAGGCCTTAAGAAGGCCGGTGCCGCTAATGCCGGATTGAACATCGCAAAATATGACCATATTTGCGTCATTGACGCCGATACGATACTCGAACAGAATGCGCTTCTTGTGACTATGGCACACGTCGAAAAAGAGCCCGATAAAGTTGTAGGCATAGGAAGTTCCTTCGGACTTGTGAACGGTTTTAAAATAAAAGAGGGCAGGATAGCAGAACGTAGTTTCTCCTATAACCCCCTGATCGCCTATCAGAATCTGGAGTATATACGTTCTTTCATAGGCAACCGGATAGCCTGGAGTAGGTTTAACGCAATGCCGACCGTAGCCGGAGGCTTCGGCATATGGCGCAAGGATGTTCTGTATGAATTGGGAGGATTTTCCGTAGATTATACCTGCGAAGATATAGAGTTGACATTCCGCGTTCATGATTATATTGCAAATAATAAAGATAAGGGGTATAAGATAATAATGCTCCCATATTATATGGGGTGGACAGAAGGCCCCAGTACCGTCAGATCCCTGATAATGCAGCGTAACCGCTGGCAGAGGGTAACCAATGAGACAGCGTGGCATTATAAATATATGATGTGTAATCCCAAATATGGCGGTTTTGCCTTTCTAACGTTACCCTATTTTGTCATGTACGAAGTTTTGGGAGTATTCGTGGAGATATTCAGCATAGCCGTTGTGGCCATCGGCGGAATAGCCGGATTGGTTGATTTTAAGATATTTATAGCTTTCTTCTTATTTATGCTTTTGTCGCAGGGTATAGTATCATTGTTTTCCATATTGGCCTTCGTGCAGGATCAGAGATTTTTCCGCCCAAGATATATCTTGTATCTTGTGGCGTTAACTTTCGTAGAATTTTTCTGGTACAGATGGATTATTTCAATCGCGAAGATAAGCGGGACATATAGCTTTCTGCGCAGAGTAAAGTCGTTCGATCAGTATACGAGGGCAAAACGGACTCAACCTGCTTAATCCCCTTCGGGGGAGGAGCTCTACTTTTTAAACCGGATGAGGTAAAATATGCTTAAAAAATTAGAGGAAAAAATTCTGCAGAAAAAAGCGAAGATCGGTGTCATGGGTCTGGGATATGTCGGTCTGCCGCTGGCGGTGGATTTCGCTAAAAAAGGTTTTAAGGTGTACGGAATGGATGTGGACAGGGACAGGATCGAGAGGCTGCGAAGATGTAAATCCTACATATTAGATGTTCCGACATCCGACATAGTGAAGGTCATAAACGACAAGACGCTTACCGTGACGGCGGATATGGGCGTGATAAAAAAGCTGGACGTTATCATAATCTGTGTGCCGACACCGCTCGATAAAGCAAAAGAACCGGATATGTCGTATATTATATCAGCTGTTAAAAGTATCGCAAAATGTGTCCGCAGAGGCCAGCTGGTAGTTCTTGAATCGACAACTTATCCCGGCACAACAGAAGAAGTAATGCTTCCGGTATTGGAATCTTACGGCCTGAAAGAAGGTAAAGATTTCTATCTTGCGTTTTCTCCGGAGCGAATAGATCCGGGCAATAGGAAATACAAAACGTCAAATACGCCCAAGATAGTAGGCGGCATATCCAGGAAGTCTACTGAGATTGCCAAATTGCTGTATGAGCAGGCAATAGAAACTGTTGTTCCTGTTTCGTCTGCCAGAGTAGCGGAGATGATCAAGCTTCTGGAGAATACCTTCAGGATAGTAAATATCGGCCTTGTTAATGAGATAATGCTTATGTGCAATAAAATGGGAATAGATGTATGGGAGGTTATAGAAGGCGCGAAGACAAAACCCTATGGGTTCATGCCGTTTTATCCGGGCCCGGGAGTCGGAGGCCATTGCATACCCGTCGATCCTTTGTATCTTTCCTGGAAGGCGCGGTTGCGCGGTTTCGAAGCCCGTTTTATAGATCTGGCGTCTTTCATGAATTCAAGAATGCCGCATCATGTAGTGCACAAAGTAATGGAAGAGCTTAATAATATAGGCAAGCCGTTAAAACATTCCAACATCCTGATTCTGGGGGTTGCATATAAAAAGGATGTCAAAGATCTGCGCGAATCGCCGGCCCTGGAAATTATAGATATATTGCTCAAAAATAAGGCTCTTGTTTCTTATTATGATCCTCATCTGCCTTATTTGAAGATACGCAGCCTTAACTTAAAATGTGTGAAATTTAATAAAGATACTTTTCAAAAATCCGACTGTGTTGTTTTAGTAACCGACCATTCGAACGTTGATTACAAATTTGTGGCCAAAAACTCGCGGCTTATAGTAGATACGCGGAATGCGCTGAAAGATATAAAATACAGAAAGAATATAATAAAGATATGAGAGCACTATTGATAGGGACGAAAGATAGATGCGAGGAAATGAAAAACACGCTCATAAGGAATCCCGTATCCTTTGAGTATGCGCACACTTTGGACCACCTTCGTAAAAAGATAAGGCAGGGCCGTTTTACCTGCGCGGTATTTGACGACGATTCCGTTTCTTCGTACGGAAAGAATGCACGCCTCAATTTTTTGCGGGCACTTAAGAGCTCGAAAAAAGATTTTATTTTCGTTACGTCATCCTCCAGTTTCAGCACCGTTCATGAAGCAAAGGCTATGGGCGCGACAGATTTTATAATAAAACCGTACAATGAACGGGAATTCGGCCTTCACTTTAACGCGTGCTGTTATAAAAAAATAAAGGTCTCCTGCATCGGCGGCGGTACGGGTTTGTTCAATATCCTCTCCGCTGTAAAACAAATACCTAATACTTTCATAACCTCTATAGTCGGCATGAGTGACGACGGTGGTTCAACCGGGAGGCTCAGAGTGTCTTTCGGTATCCTGCCGCCGGGCGACGTGAGGAAAAGCCTGGTAGGACTTTCAAATGCCCCGGCACTCATGAATCAGGTTCTGCAATACAGATTCAAGGCCGGCGGCGCAGGTTTCAGGGGGCATAATTTCGGCAATATATTTTTAGCCGCTTTATCCGAGATAAAGGGTTCCATGAAAGAAGCGATCAAGAGCCTCAGTAATATCCTGAATATACAGGGGATAGTTATTCCCGTGACGACTACCAGTATAAAATTGAATGCCATGCTGGAAGACAATACGGTTGTCAGGGGGGAGAGTAAGATAGACATTGCCGAAGGCCGATCTCCGGATCTGCGCATAAAGAAACTATGGCATGAACCGAAAGCCGAGTGTAACATGGATGCATATGCCAGCGTAATCTACGCAGACGCAGTCATAATAGGGCCGGGAGACCTTTTTACGAGCGTAATTACCAATTTGATTGTTCCGGGCATACGCCAGGCGATTGCGAAAACGGGTGCCAAGAGGATTTATATATGCAATCTCATGACGGAACCGGGAGAGACGCCTAATTACGGAGCTTTCGAGCACATAAAAGACGTCGTCAAATATCTGAAGGGCGATCATATAGATTACGCGGTCATATCCAATACTAAATTATCAGGCAAAGTCCTGGAACACTATGCCCGGAAAGGGCAGTTCCAGGTCAGCTCCGGCGGGGTAAAAAAGATACACAAAATCACCAAGGCAAAGATACTCCTGGCTGATGTAGGGCACGAAACAGATTTAGTGCGGCATGACAGCAATAAGATAAAGAATGCCATAGAGGTAATACTGGGAGAGGACATACTGGGGATATAATTTAATCGGCGGCAATCAAGGGAAAAATATGAAAAAATATTCTATTTTTATCGTTATTTTACTATGTTCAACGTGTGCTAATGCACGCGCGGCCGGCGTGGGATCAACAGGAAGGGGGATCGTAGAGGACCAGATCAGAGAAAGGACGCCCCTCGACGACACGGCGAAGAAAGAAAAGATATTTTTTAACGCATACTATGAATACGGATGGGTCCAGCAGGGATTCAGAAAGGGCAACTGGCAGCTTTCCACCGGCCGTTTTGCGTATTCTATAAATGATATGATGACCCCTTATCTTGCCTTCAACACATACGAGCGTTTTACTAAAAAAGACTACACGATAGACACTGGTTATGATTTTAGATTCGACAAAACCACCTATGGCAACGCGGAGTTAAGCGTCGGAGCAGATGTAGATTACATGTACAGGTATAGAACTAATTTAAGTTACGGACACAAACTCTATAAGAATCTTTGCTGGGAAATAAACGGGAGGTATATGAATTATAAGGGCAATGACGTGGGGTTGGCGTCACCCGCACTGATATATTACTTTGGGAATCATTACGTAAGTGCTGCCTACGGAGTTTCATTAACGCATACTCGCGGCGCGGCACAGTGGGGGGTATTCAAAGGCACGTTTGCCCTTAATGACGATCTGCATCTTTCCGGCGGAATGGCTCACGGACAGCGTCTATACGATATTTATGAAATCGATGCCTCAAAACAGCTCGGATACATATTTTTCGCAGGGCTGGATTATAACCTGGTAAAGAACCTTAATGCCAGGATAGGGTATTCCTACTCAAAAGAAAGGCCCAACTGGCAGAAGCACAGCATGGATTTCAGCTTAAACCTTAAATTTTAAGTATCTTTATTAACGAGTATAATGTCCCACTTGCATCGGCACTCCACACATGCCTCAAAACACGCTACGGCTTAGGTTAAATATTGAACTTTAATATTCTCCTCGCGTCTAGCAAAATTCTTTACGCCTTTCGCTGCGGTAAAAAGCGGGGACGCTTGAACTCGGCTGGCACTGCCGTGCCGCCTCATCCCGCCATAGGCGGGACCGCTTCGCGGACAGC
>JAQUMG010000009.1 GCA_028718265.1 Candidatus Omnitrophota bacterium | reverse complement strand
ATAGCAGTCGAAAGGGGTTTTACCGAGAAATATATAATGCACGCCAAAAGGAGGGCTCTTACGCAACGTATTAAAAAAGCGTTTGCGAATGTGGCGCGATCGAAGGATATTGTCGTAATTGAGGGGACCGGACACGCCGGCGTTGGATCATGCTTTGATCTTTCGAACGCGTATGTAGCTAAGATGCTTGGCTCGAAAGTTGTACTTATTTCGTCCGGAGGAATAGGCAGGCCCATAGATGAGATATTGCTGAACGCAGCGCTCTTTGAAAAATACGGCGTTAAGATAGCAGGAGTGATCATAAATAAAGTCCTCGGTGATAAATATCACAAAGTCAACGAGCTCGTGCGAAAGGGATTGAAACGCCATGGCATAGATGTGCTGGGCGTGATGCCGTATCAGAAGGTACTCTCGTCTCCTACCGTGGAAGAAATATCGGAAGAGCTCGGCATTAGTTTTATGCACGGCAAGGAAAATGCGCATAATATCGTAAATAAAGTCATCGTTGGTGCGATGGAGCCGCACGAAGCATGGAATTACATAGAGGACGGTACGCTGATAATAACACCGGGGGACAGAGAGGACATGATCCTCATGGCCATGAGTTCTTACCTCTTGCAGACGAAGACGGCTTCGTCAAAGATCGCCGGAATAGTCCTTACGGGCGGCATAATACCTCATCCCAGTGTAAGGAACCTGATATCGCGCAGCGGTATTCCCGTCCTGATGTCAAAGGAAGACACCTATAAAGTTACTTCGGACGTACATGATCTTACGGTAAAAATAAAGCCTGATGACATAAATAAAGCTGATATGGCAATAAAGATGGTCGAGGATTTCATAGATATAGATCTGCTTATCCAAAAAATATCATGATAAAAAACCGCGCTTTTCTGATAACCCTCCTATGCCTGGTAATTAGTCTGCCGGGATGCGCAAATAACAATTCATACAAACTGGCATTTTCCTGTCTTGGGACGACCGCGGAGATAAATGTCCCCGTTCGGAATGTAAGCCTTTCCGACGTAAAAAAGGCATGTGCCGCCTCGAAGGCAAAGATAGCCTGGATCGATAGGACGCTGTCGATCTTTGACCGAAGAAGTCCGGTTTCCGCTATAAATAATAATTCGGCGAAAAAAGGCTACAGATTAAACCCGGAGCTGTACCTCTTGATCAGAAGGTGCGAAGAATATTTCGTGCTTACCCAAGGGGCGTTCGACATTACAGTAGAGCCGATTGTTAATGCGTGGGGGTTTGGGCCGGATAAGAAGAAAACACCTGACGATAAGGCGATACGGGAGATGCTGCACTATGTCGGAATGGACAAGATGGAATTGCGGGATGTTGATAAGACCGTTTACTTTAAGGACCCGCGCGTGAAAATGGATTTCGGCGGAGTTGCCGACGGCTATGCCGTTGACGAGACAATAAAGATATTAAAACGAAGCGGGATAAGATCTGCCATTGTCAATGTAGGCGGGGAATTATATTGCCTGGGAGATAATTACGCAAAGAAATACTGGTCTATAGGAATCAGAAATCCGGACAACAAGGACGAGCTGATAGCAACCTTGAATGTGCGTGATAAGGCCGTCGCAACTTCCGGTGATTATGAGAATTTTAATATCTCCGGCGGCGAAAGATACGCGCACATAGTAGATCCCAGGACCGGCCGTACTGTTAAAAACAACTTGAGAAGCGTCACGGTGCTGGCGGATGACTGTACTACTGCCGACGCACTGGCTACCGCTATATTTGTCATGGGAGAAAAAAGAGGCATTGACCTGATAAACAAATTGACGGACATTGACTGTTTCCTGGTAGTTAAAGACGGTACTAACCTTAAAATCAGAATGTCGAACGGGATGAAAAAATACCTGGCGCAAAAATGCGAAATAAAAAAAGAGTAATGATTGCGATGAGCGGCGGCCTTGACAGTTCGCTCGCCGCAGCAATACTGAAAAAACAGGGCTATGATGTTATCGGCGCAACCATGAGGTTATGGCCCGCAGAAGAATGCGGCGAGGACGAACGCGCCAAGTCATGCTGCTCGCTCAGGGGCATTGAGGATGCCCGCGCAATAGCCGCCAAGCTGAGCATACCTTATTATGTGTTTGATTTTTCGGGAGAGTTTAAAAGCTGCGTTATCGATTATTTTTGCCGCGAGTATAACCGCGGTTTGACGCCGAACCCGTGCATTTTGTGCAACCAGAAATTGAAATTCGATCTGCTTTTAAAAAAAGCTATGGAGCTCGATTGCGCCTACATCGCGACGGGACATTACGCAAAAGTCGGATATAACAGGATCTCGAAACGCTATTATATAAGAGAAGGCAGGGACAAGGCAAAGGATCAATCCTATTTTCTTGCGTTTGTTTCGCAGGGTGCCCTGGCAAGAGCGATATTTCCGTTATGCGATATAACAAAAGAAAAAGCGCGCAAAATCGCAAAAAGGACAGGCCTGAAAGTCCATGACAAAGTAAGCAGCCAGGAGATATGCTTTATAGAAGAGCATTATGTTGATTATCTTAAAAAGCACGGCGCGGCTTTCGGCGGCGAAGGCGATATATTAAACGTGAAGGGCGAAAAGATAGGGCGTCACAGAGGGATATATTTCTATACCATAGGACAGCGCAAAGGGCTGGGTATTGCCTATAAAGATCCGCTATATGTTATCGGTATAGATAAAGCTAAGAATACTATAACTGCCGGGACAAAAAAAGAGGTGTTGAAAAAAGTTTTTATTGCAAAGGAACCCCACTGGGTCGGCGTAGAAGGCCTGCACAAGCCGGCGCGCGTATTGGCGAAGATACGTTACGGCCATAAAAAAGCAGAGGCGCTGGCAGAAAAGATAAATGATAATGAGCTTAAAATCACGTTTAAAAATCCGCAGGAAGCGATAACGCCCGGCCAGGCAGTTGTGCTATATAAGGGCGATATTGTACTATGCGGAGCATGGATATCACGGGTGATCGCATGACGGCACAGAATAAGCTGCTTAGACTAAAGAGAATACTTGGCGGGATGAAAAGAGTCGTTATCGCCTTTTCCGGAGGGGTGGACAGCACTTTTCTCCTTAAGGTTGCGCACGACACGCTGGGCAGGGGAAACGTCCTTGCCGTAATAGCGAAATCTGCCACATATCCTGAGCGGGAATATAAAAGCGCCGTGCGACTGGCGGACAAAATTAAGGCGGATTACCTGACTATCCGGACAAAAGAAGCCACGCGCAGAACTTTTTTAAAGAATCCTGTGAACAGGTGCTACTATTGCAAAAAGGAACTGTTCGGCAGGATGAAGGAGATTGCGGCTGAAAAAAATTTTGATCATATCCTGGACGGATTTAATCAGGACGATAAAAAGGACATAAGATTCGGCAGTATAGCCGGCCGCGAAATGGGAGTAAGGAGCCCCTTGTCCGAAGCGGGAATCGGCAAAAAAGATATAAGGATACTCTCGAAACGGCTCGGCCTCTCCACATGGGATAAACCGTCATTTGCGTGCCTTGCCTCAAGATTTCCGTACGGCAATCTGATAACGGAAAAAAATCTTAAGCTGGTTAATAAGGCTGAGGAGTTATTGCGGAAACATGGTTTTGGGCAGGTCAGGGTGAGATTGCACGGGAATGTAGCGCGAATAGAACTAATGCCGGGCGACATCAAAAAGCTATCCAGCGACAAATTGCGCATGACGATAGCGGCCAAATTGCGCAAATCGGGATTTTCCTATATCACGCTCGATTTGGAAGGATACAGAACCGGCAGTATGAATAAAGCAGTTCATGTGATATAATATCAATAAGATACGAAAAGCGGTAAAACATGGACATAAATAAAAAAACGTTTGAAAAATCATTTACCCTCATCGAAATGCTTGTAACGGTTGCCATCATATGTATATTATTTTTTCTTATGCGTTCGGTGATAGTAAAGACTCAAAAATCAGCACAGGCCTCGTTATGCACGAGCAATTTGCGACAATTATATTTTGCTATGGAGACCTATCTTGACGATCGCGGCGGCGGTTTTGTAATGGGGGCAAGTTTTGATCTTTCAATCTTATTACCTTACCTGGATAATGAGACAGAAATTTTAAGGTGCCCCGCCGTAGAAAATCCTGACGATATTTCATACGGATATAATGAAAAGTTATCGGGATTGACACTGCCCCAACTGCACACATCTTTAGTCGAAACCATTCTGTTTTGTGATTCTCACCACACATTGGTGTATTATACAAACGATCCCGACAGGTTGCGGCACCTTACCAAGGGCCTGGCCGTCTATCTTGATGGTCATGTCGGCGCTATCAGTACAAAAAACCTCGGACCCGGTATGCGTTCGTGGTCGGCGCCTTCACCCGACACTCCATGATAGTTTAAAACGATTGAACAAATTTGTTTTCTGTGATATAATCGCTCACTTAAAATTTCAGAAATTACGTTAATGCGGCGGGGTAGCTCAGCTGGTTAGAGCACGGAGCTCATACCTCCGGGGTTCGTGGGTTCGATCCCCACCCGCGCTACCACTAACAAAGTTGGTCTGCGGCGCCAAAAAGAAAGGTTTACTCTTTTTGCGCCTCCGACCCGCAGACTGGTAAAAATAGAGGCGGGGCTAGCGCCCAACTTTGTTTAAGGAAAAACCTTTTAGAAAAAGGTTTTTCCTTAATGTTCCTTTTCCAAAACTCCAATTATCATTGGCGTGCAGATGATCCTATCAAAAGTAAGAAAAACAATCGAAACAAAAAATCTCCTAAAAGACGGCGACAGGGTACTGGTTTGCGTTTCCGGCGGGCCCGATTCAATGGCGCTTTTGCATGTCCTGATGGAACTGCGGGGGCAATACGATATTGAAGTATTTGTCGCCCATCTTAATCATGCACTTCGCGGCAGGGCAGCTAATACCGACGCCGATTTTGTCAGAAAAACCGCCGCTGATTTAGGGCTAATGTTTATTGCGGAAAAAATTGATGTAAAGAAGATTGCCGAATCGCAAAAAACATCCATTGAAGAAGCTGCCCGCGACGCACGCTACGATTTTTATAATCGTGCGGCCAAAAGATTAAATGCCACTAAAATTGCGACCGGCCACACGCTTGACGACCAGGCAGAGACAGTGCTTATGCGGTTACTGAAAGGTGCAGGATCGCTTGGTTTGTCGGGAATACCGTACAAACGCAGATTGGGCGATATCTGGGTAGTACGTCCGCTTTTGGATATCCCGCGCACGGAGATCGAAAAATATCTGAAAAGAAATGAAGTGTCTGCAAGAACGGACGCCTCAAATCTGCAAACGGTCTACCTGCGAAATAAGATACGAAACGTTCTTATTCCTATTCTGGAAAAAGATTTCAACCCTAACGTAAAAGCGACCCTTTCGTCAATAGCGTCAACACTCAGCGACGAATCGTCCTATCTCGCCGGCCTCGTATCAAAAAAAATAAAACGCATAAGCCGCCTGACAAAAAAAGGCCTGGAATTTCACATTAAAGATTTTACAAGGGAGCATATTGCCTTGCAGCGCATTATGGTCAGGCAGATTATTGCGGCCCTGAAAGGCGATCTGAAAAGCATAACGTACAAACATTGGCTGTGTATCGAATCTATCTTAAAGACGCCGGAACGCAAGAAGATTAGCCTGCCCGGCGGAATAAAGGCGGTAAAGGATAACAAAAAGATAACCTTTTCGGTGAGCCGGCGGGAGACAAGCGCCGCCGCTCAACTCAAGAAAGAAATAATATTAAGAATACCGGGCCGGGTAGTTATCCCGGAGTTAGGCGTAAAGATCAGCGCGGAAATAATCAGACGGCACCCCGACTTTCTGAAAAAGAAGGATAAAAACATCGAGTATGCAAACGGCGATCTCGTAAAGTCGCGTTTAATAATACGGGCGAGGCGGAAGGGCGACCGGATGAAACCGCTGGGGATGAAGTCTCACAAGAAACTGCAGGATATATTTGTGGATGACAAAATAGCTTATGAATGCAGAAGCAGGGTGCCTATTGTGCTCTCGGGCAATAAGATATTGTGGGCGGCCGGAGTAAAACTGTCGGATGAGTTCAGGCTCAAAGAAGATACCGGGCGGGTACTAAAATTAAGCATGGTAAAGAGTTAAGCATATTTATGCTTGCGTGCGGTATATTCATTTGGTATAATAAAACGCTAAATAAGTAAAAGATAGGAACGAATAAAATGTCGGAATCTCCAAAACAGAATAAACGCAAGAAAGCACGCATGGAAAACCGTAACGGAAAAAATTTTGTTACCTGGCTTATTTTTGTCCTGGCCGCAGTATATCTATTGAGATTAGGAACCGTTTCTTTTGAAGGCCCGGCGAAAGAACTGCCTTATGGCGAATTTTACCGCATATTGACCGGAATCAACTCTTCCGTAAGCATAAAAGATGCCGTGATGAGAGACAGTGTTATCGAGGGAAGGTTATCAACGGGCGAGAAATTCAAGGTCGATATCCCGGAGCAGGATCCCGAACTTATAAAGGCCCTGCGTACAAATATAACCGATTTTAAAATCACGCGCGATAACGTCTTTATGTCAAATCTCTTGCCGTCGCTTATCTCATCCCTGGTATTCATAGGCCTTTTGTGGTTATTTTTCTGGAGGGGTTCGGCGCAGGGCGGCGGAAAATTAATGTCGTTCGGCAAATCCCGCGCAAGGCTGATGGGAGAAGAAAAGCTGCGCGTGACCTTTAACGACGCCGCCGGCGTGGATGAAGCAAAAGAAGAATTGATGGAAGTTATAGAATTCCTGAAAGATCCGAAGCGATTCCAGAAATTGGGCGGAAAGATGCCGAAAGGTGTTCTGCTCGTCGGCCCGCCGGGTTCAGGGAAGACATTATTGGCTAAGGCCGTTGCGGGAGAGGCGGATGTGCCCTTTTTCAGCATATCGGGTTCGGACTTCGTGGAGATGTTTGTCGGAGTAGGCGCGAGCCGGGTAAGAGACCTTTTTGAACAGGCAAAACGATCGGCAAAACAATCGCAAAAAGGATGTATAATATTCATCGACGAAATCGATGCCGTCGGCCGCCAGAGATTTGCGGGAATAGGCGGCGGACACGACGAAAGGGAGCAGACGCTTAATGCGCTGCTCGTTGAGATGGATGGATTCAATACGCAGGCAGGCGTCATCCTGATCGCAGCTACAAACCGTCCGGATGTTTTGGATCCGGCCCTTCTGCGGCCGGGCAGGTTTGACCGGATAGTAGTTATCGACAGGCCCGATATCATCGGAAGAGAAGCTATCCTGAAAGTCCATAACAAAAATGTAAAGGCCGACAAGGATGTCGATTTAAAGAGAATAGCGAAGCAGACATCGGGTTTTTCCGGCGCGGATCTGGCAAATTTGATAAATGAAGCAGCGCTTTTGGCGGCGAGAAGAAATAAGCAAAGCGTTACCATGAAAGATATGGAAGAGGCAATTGAGAGGATATGGATGGGGCCCGAGAAGAAATCGCGGGTTATCAGCAAGGCTGAAAAATCCCTGACGGCATATCACGAGTCCGGTCATGCGATATTGTCGCTTTTTGTGCCGGATGCCGATCCGATGCATAAAGTCTCGATATTGCCGCGCGGAGTCGCGGGAGGCTATACGCTTACGCCGCCGATGGAAGACAGGCATTATTTTTCAAGAAAGAAGCTTATGGCGGAAATCATAGTGGCACTTGGCGGGAGAGCGAGCGAGGAAATAACTTTTAAGGAAATAAGTACCGGCGCCTCTTCCGATTTAAAAGCTGTTACAGAAAAAGCACGCGACATGGTTACCAGATACGGTATGAGCCCGCGATTGGGAAACCTTACATTCGGCAAACCATACGAAGAGGTTTTTCTCGGACGGGATATAGCGGAAGAAAAAAATTACAGTGACGAGACCGCCCGCATTATAGACGAAGAAGTCAAAAAGATAGTCGATGAATGTTACGGCGCAGCAAGCAGAGTTCTGCTTGAGCATAAAAATGACCTGGACCTTTTGGCGGGGGCATTGCTCGAAAAAGAAGTCATGAACGATGATGAAGTAAAGTTGCTTCTGAAATTGAGCGACGGCAGCTCTACCCAAAAAGATATATCCGGCGACAATGCAAACAAAAACTAATAGCGGCACTTTCGATATACGCTGGGACAGATTCGAACTGGCTCTTTCTAAACGTACTCATATAATGGGAGTTTTAAACAGGACACCGGATTCTTTTTCGGACGGCGGCTTATTTATGGATGAAAAGGCCGCCATAGACAGGATTTACCGCATGGTGTCCGAAGGCGCAGACATAATCGACATAGGCGGTGAGTCTACGCGGCCGGGTGCCGAGCCGGTTTCCATCGACGAGGAACTTGAGAGGACAATCCCGGTAATAAAAGCGGTTGCCGGAAAGATAGACACACCCGTGTCAATAGACACATACAAGCCGGAAGTGGCGCGCGCAGCACTGAAAAACGGTGCCGCCATGATAAATGACATTACGGGGCTGCGCGGCGATAACCGGATGGCAAAGGTAGCCGCAGAATTTGACGTACCGGTTATAGTGATGCATATCAGAAACACGCCGCGCACAATGCAACAGGATATCCATTATACCTCATTAATTGACGATATATTAGCGAGTCTCGAGGAATCGGCAAATTTAGCCGTTAAGGCCGGGGTCGCCGGTGACAGAATAATAATAGACCCCGGCATAGGTTTCGGCAAGACGACAGAGCATAATCTTGAAATATTGAACAGGTTGGAATCGTTCAAGGTTCTTAAGCGACCGATTTTAATCGGAGTTTCCAGAAAATCTTTCATCGTTAATACTCTTAAAAACAGCGGTATTATCGATGAGAATACCGCTGTCGGCGGGCGGCTGATGGGGACCGCGGCCAGCGCCGCCATATCTATTATTAAGGGCGCAAATATACTGCGCGTCCACGACGTAAAAGAAATGGTTCAGGTAGCACGAATAGCGGACGCCATTACGGCAGCGAGTTAACTCGACGAGGACGAACATAAATGATTTTTGGTACCGATTCTCCATATTTAATAAAAGCCATAGCTGAAATTCTGATTCTATGGGTCACATATTATATGATCCTTGCGTTTATACGGGGCAGCCGAACGGTTCAATTACTGAAGGGGCTTCTTATAATAGTGCTCATGCTCGTATTGACTCAGCAGCTTGGTCTGACAACAATGAGCTGGATAATAACCAAGATATTTCCTATATCAATTCTGGCGCTCTTGATTATCTTTCAGCCGGAGTTACGCAGAGGCCTTGCGAGGCTGGGTCAATTCGGTGCGGCGTTGAAGGAAGAAAGGGTGCTCGACGAGATAATAAAAGCGGTCACGGTATTATCCAAGAAAAAGATAGGGGCATTGATAGCCATAGAGCGCGAAGTGGGGTTGCGTTCTTATATCGAAAGCGGCATTCTGCTTCACAGCAAAGTTACAAGCGAGTTGATAAATACTATCTTTATGCCGAATACGCCACTGCATGACGGCGGCATAATAGTCGAAAACGGTATTATCGCATCGGCCGGGTGCCTTTTTCCGCTTTCGCAGGACCCCCGGCTCAGCAAGACCATGGGTATGAGGCATCGCGCAGCCATAGGCCTGTCGGAAGAAACAGATGCTATTGTTATAGTAGTTTCGGAAGAGACCGGAGCTATTTCGGTGTCAATCGCCGGAAAGCTCACCCGCGATCTGGATAAAGAAGAGCTGTCCAAACTATTAAATACTCTGCCGGGGCACGAAAAAAAACAGAAAAGTATGTTTGGTTTTCCGAGGAACACTCATGCTGAAAATTAGTAAATTGATTACGCATAATTTCTGGGTGAAAGTCCTTTCGCTGGTTTTGGCGGTTGCCACATGGTTTTATGTTACGTGGCAGTTAAAAGAAACCAGGGATAAGGAGCAAAAAGCTATTTTTAATATGATACATTACGACGTTGTTTCGAGCGCGCTACCGATTCAGGTAACGATATTAGGCAAGGTGCGGGACGGCTATGAGGTGGTCCAGAACGGCATTACCGCGTCGCCGGTAGAATGTATTGTCATTGGTCCGCGCAATATCTTGGAAGGGGTTACCGTCGCTAAAACCGTACCTATTGATATAAGCGGATGCGCCAAGAATGTGGATAAACGCGTTTCGCTGGCGCCGATTGCGAGCGGTATTGCGATAAAAGAAGAGTTTGTAAAGATACATATACCTATCGTAAAAAAAGAAGAACCCGCTAAGCCGGCAGAAACGCAATAAGCAGATTCCGTCTATGGTAAAATTGGGCGTAAATATAGATCATGTGGCAACATTACGACAGGCCCGCGGAGGTGCCGAGCCGGACCCCGTTGAAGCGGCGTTACTTTGCGAAAAAGCGGGTTGCAACTCTATAGTTGCTCATTTGCGGGAAGACCGGCGGCACATAAACGATGACGACGTAAAACGGCTGAAAAAAGAAATAAAAACGCTTTTCAACCTGGAGATGTCCATTAATCCCGGGATCGTAAAGGTCGCCGCAAAAATAAAACCGTATCAAGCCACGCTCGTTCCGGAAAAACGACAGGAGATAACTACGGAAGGCGGATTGGATGTCGTTGCAAATATGGACAAAATATCGGATGTCGTAACGGCATTACGTTCTAACAGGATAAAAGTAAGTCTTTTTATTGATCCGGAATACGAACAGATTGAAGCATCTGCCAGATCCGGTGCCAGGATAATCGAAATACACACGGGCAGATACGCAAACGCGGCGAGTGCAAAACAGAGAGCGCGGGAATTGCGCGATATCTCAAACGCAGTTAAACTGGCGCTAAGCCACGGCTTGACGGTAAACGCCGGCCACGGACTGAATTACGAAAACGTTTCGGCGATCGCAGCCATCGGCGGAGTCGAAGAATTAAACATCGGCCACTCAATAGTATCGCGAGCCGTGTTTTCCGGAATCGGAAACGCGGTAAAGGACATGTTAAAGCTCATGAGGTAATGCGTACGTGACAAAAGGCAAAACTATAAAAAATATTTTCCGAAAGAGAATACGCGATACGCACAAGGGTGACTACGGTCATGTGCTTATAGTAGCCGGATCCATCGGTTTAACAGGCGCGGCATATCTTGCCGGCGAGGCGGCGCTTTTGGCCGGAAGCGGACTGGTGACGTGCGCGATCCCGAAGAGCTTAAATACGATATTGGCATCAAAGTTTACGGAAGTAATGACATTGCCGGTTGAAGATGCGGGGAAGGGGTATTTTTCAACCGCAGCCTTTGCCGAGATCATGAAATATTCCGAGAGGACGAATGCAGTTGCCATAGGCCCGGGCTTATCACAGCGCCCGGAAGTAAAAGAACTTGTTAAGAAACTTATCAGCGCGCTTGAAAAACCTGTGGTTCTTGATGCCGATTGCATCAATAACATCTGCGATGATCCGCACGTATTAAAACGGGCAAAAAAAGACGTAATAATTACGCCGCATCCCGGAGAAATGGCACGGTTGATACATAAAGAAATAAATTATATACAGGCAAACAGAAAAAATGTTGCGGTAGGCGTTGCAAAAAAATATAATATTGTGGTAGTATTGAAGGGCGCAAATACTGTCGTAGCTTCACCGGACGGAGAAATATTTGTAAATAACACGGGAAATCCGGGCATGGCCTCGGGAGGTACAGGGGATGTGCTGACCGGAATGATTGCAAGTTTGGCGGGCCAGGGGTATACGCCCTTTAACGCGGCAAAGTTCGCCGTTTATCTGCACGGCTTAGCCGGAGATATGGCAGCAAGCGAAAAGACTGAAGTAAGCCTCCGTGCCCAGGACATATTAGATAATATTCACAATGCTGTAAAAGTGAGCTGAGGAGGCCGGGGTAGCTCAATGGCAGAGCAATGGTTTTGTAAACCATAGGTTGGTGGTTCGATCCCACTTCCCGGCTCCAATTCCGCCAAAGGCGGAATTGATCCTGAAGCGCCGTTAAGTCCGCCAAAGGCGGATAGGCGCTGAGGGACCTTCGCAAGTGACAAATTTTCGGGCAGGTACCAAAGCAGCCAAATGGAACGGGCTGTAAACCCGTCGGCGCAAGCCTACGAAGGTGCAAATCCTTCCCTGCCCACCACTTTACGATTTGGTCTTCGGGGCTAAAAAGGAAGGAGCTTCTTTTTACCCCTCCGACCCGCAGATTGGTAAATAGAGGCGGGGCTAGCGCCCAAATCGTTTTAAGGAGACAACTTTTTGCGAAAAAGTTTTCTCCTTAATGTTCCTCTTTCAAAAAGCACCTACACCATAATGAACATCAGGAGGTGACATGGAAAAGAAAAGGTCTCGAGGGGTAACAATATTTGCCTGGTTGCTGATAGGTTTAAACGTTATCACCCTGCTCCAGTCGTATAATTTCAAGATTTATTTCGATCTATATAAGTCGTTTGACAGATCTGCAGTCGTTGCGATAATCCTTTATACCGTGCTTTCTGCGGTGATAGGCATTGCTGCGGGTTTTGGCATCCTGAAATTAAAAGAAATAATGAGAAAAGCTGCCGTATTAATTAACGCACTGGACGTGTTATTTAACGTACCACTATTTTTTATATCTGCCGATGAAATCCGGCGATATTCTTATTCGGTGGCAGTTGCGATGGCGGAAAAGACTCCGACGTCTTTGAATATCGACATGCTGACTAACGTGGGTTTTTATTCGGCAGCATTTACAAACTTCTTTTATACTGTCCTGAGCCTTTTACTTATATTCTTCCTTACCCGTACTAAAGTAAAAGAACAGTTTCAATGAAATTAAGGAGGCAAAAATGCACTGGGGATTGATTTGGGGAATAATATTTTTAATAACCGGGATTGCCCTGCTTATTACCAAAATGCAACATCATGATTACAATCAGACCACAAACATAGCAGGTGTAGTGTTTATAGCGACGGCAATAATAGCTATAGTTTTCAGTTTTATACGCATTGTTCCTGCGGGAACCGTAGGTGTCGTAGATCTTTTTGGCCGGGTGTCAGATACAATACGCCAGCCGGGTCTTAATATGGTGAATCCGTTCGCAAAATTGGAGATAATGAACGTGAAGACTGAGCAGGAAACCGAATTGCTGGACGTTCCATCAAAAGAAGGACTCTCTATCATCTTAGATACAACGATACTGTACAGCCTGAACCCAGCAAAGGCTACGGAAATATACAAGACTGTTGGAGTGGGATATAGGGACCTTGTCGTTATTCCACAGTTTCGTTCTGCGTGCCGCGGAGTCACGGTAAATTACGAGGCAAAAGGCCTATATACTTCAGGCCGAGAAGAAATAGCTCATAAAATCTTTACCGATTTAAAAGGTATGCTTGAAGAAAGAGGCGTTCTTCTTGAAAAAGTTCTCTTACGATCGATAAAATTACCTTCCATGGTCAGCCAGGCTATAGAGGTGAAACTAAGGGCTGAGCAAGAAGCGGAGCAAATGAAGTTCGTATTACAGAAGGAAAGGCAGGAAGCAGAACGTAAAGTGGTTGAGGCAGAAGGCATAGCAAAAGCACAAGAGATAATAAACAAGACGCTAACAACCGCATATTTGCAGCACGAAGCGATTCAGGCACAGATGAAAATGGCAAGTAGTCCTAATCACACTACGGTGTACATTCCTTCCGGCGATAACGGGATACCGCTAGTAAGGATTCTGGAAGATAATCCGGGTTTAAAGAAATAAATTTCGCGGGAGTAGTTCAGTGGTAGAACACTAGCCTTCCAAGCTGGTTGCGTGGGTTCGATTCCCATCTCCCGCTCCAGTCTCGCCAAAGGCGAGACTGATCCTGAGCGAGCCAAAAAAAATCCGACGAACAGGAGGATTTGGGCGAAGCGAGGGACCTTATAAGTCTTCTAGACCCCGGGGGTCTATGTAAATTGAAAATCCTCTAATTCCGGCCTGTTAATCTCGGCCTCAGCGTCTTCAAGCGCATTAAATATTGCGGGATACCATTTATTGCCGACTTTGACTTTAGGGGCATAATGTCTCATGTAAATCACTCATTTTTTGGCAATCTTGTTATACTTTATTTCAATATAAGCTTACCTGAAGCACTACAAAAAGTCCACCACCTAAACAGCCATTTTTATTGACTTAGGTGCAATAGGGATGTAAGATAAAGGCAAAATCAGCGTAAAGGCAATAATGGAAGACGCCATTTCGGAAAAAATTGCTCACAGCTTAATAGCCCTTTATCAGGGTCATCCTTTTTATACTTTATTGGCCTATACGCTGGTTTTGGTTCTTATTGATGTGATATTTAAAATTCGTAATAGAATAAGCAATCGAATTATTAAGTGTTGGGATATGGCGTGGGCATATATTATAGGTGCGCTACAATCACTTCATCGAGCAGGACTTACAACTATGAGAGATAGTCAAAGAAATAGTAGAGTTGAATGGGAGAAAGAAAAAAATGCCAAATAAGCCAATTCTTCAATTTGCGATTTTGTGTGATGATGTCTCAATCGAAAACGGAAAATATGCTTTCAATGGTCTTTTTGAGCAGATAAATTCTACAGGATTTCCTGCTGTGCATAAAAAGGCTATGATAGCCACGCGTTGGGGTAATGGGCAGGGCACAGGTTTTAAACAGCATATCATAATCAGGAATGAGGCTACTAAAGAGGTAATCTTCAGTAGCGAAAAATTAGAAGGCACGTTTTCATTATACAATACTAAGAGCACTCATACAATTATAGGCTCTATTGGAGGTTTATTATTTAAAGGCGAGTGTGATTGCGTTGTGGAGATATATCTAAATGGCCGAAAGGAAGACATAGAGCTATATTTCCGCGTTGTAAGAGTAAAAGACCCTGTTGGCAATAGAATTGCACATTATTTTCAACGAAGAGCAGAGGTAGCCGGACATTAAAAAAACGACAAAAACGCCATGAGAAAATTGACTTCGGGGATAGCTTTATGCGAAAACTAATTATAGCTGGAATTTTATTTTTGATCTGTTCGAACGCATTTGCGGGTGAAAATATTACGGTGCACGTTTGGGTGGCAGGTTGTGAAAAACTTAATGGAGAAGTTAAAAGTTATTTGGAGCGAGAACTCCGGTCTTTAGGAGATGTGGAAGTCATTTCAAGTAGTGAAAGTTCTTACGATTTTAATATGATTGTTGGTTGTGGCTTGCTCGATTCCGGTGGTATAGTTATCTCAACAGTTTATGTGCGAAATATGGAGAATTCGCTTAATCGAGATATTCTTCCACATGTAAGTCCCGAATATCAAGAAGAAGCAAAAGAAGAATTTAAGTTGGTAGGCATCGTAACACACAACCCAGTGACCTATATTGAGACGTATGCCCAGCTTAAAAAGGTTTGTCAAGACGTTGTAACAGATTTTGACAAAACAGTTCTTCAGGGCGAAAGAAAACGTAGGGAAAAATATTAGATGTAGGGCGTTTCAAAACGACAGACCCCTAACAAGCCCACGTCAATAGAAATAATAAAAAGGACGAACATTGCAGAACGATAAAGGTCGGAGCAATATCATAAAATCAGTTGATAGGCTTATTGGTTTTTATGTCCTTGCGCTTCTTATCGTTGAGAGTCTTTTAACTGGTAATGGAATATGGGCTAAAACTGCAACTATGCAATATTTTTGCATAATTAGCGGTATCTTGTTATTTATAGCTCTTCTGACATTAGTTACCTATATGTGTATCAATCATTATAAAACAACTATGTATACACCAGACGACCATCTCAAAGAAAAGGCTATATACGGGAAAAAGGATGACGAAAAAACTAAAGGAGCTATTTTTGCACCAGTAGAAGCGCCCACAGGATATTATACAGAGGTTGATAATGTATAAAACATTTCTTGTTACATACGAATTAACTAATAAGGCGAAAGACTATAATGCGTTCTA
Source organism: Candidatus Omnitrophota bacterium (assembly GCA_028718265.1). Next base: position 6,815 of record JAQUMG010000009.1, on the reverse strand, counting down.
TGAAGAATTAAAGAAAACCGATGACTGGTGGCATTATATTGAGGCTTCTTGGTTGTTAAAAACAGGTGAATCTAATGAAGCGTTGCTGAGGAGACTTGCAACGCATATAGACAAAGATGATAGACTGTTGATTGTGGACATAACATCGAACAAATTTGCAGGCTCAATGCCTGATGAGGCATGGGAGTGGGATTTTTTTACCAATGCACCAAAGAAACGTTTACCAGATTTGTGGTAATGCGTTAAGCAATAACCTTACACTTCTTCCAATTTATACGCTCACAACTATATAGCGGATTAGCTTTTCCGCAATCGGTGAGACGCGTCTCCCGCCCCACTAAACAATTTGGTCTGCGGCGCCAAAAAGGAAGTTTTCTCCTTAATATTCCTCTTTCAAAAAGTCGCGGTGTACACATGGTGTATTTTGGTATAACTTCGCTTATCGTCGCAAGTTATTTAGCCATTCTTGTATAACTACAAATATATGCTAGCCGATAGCATTAATCTCATTAAAATTGCTAAACGAATACGGTGTTTTTCACAGCGACATGTCGATTTTAGGCGAAGCAGCTTGACGAGCGAGGGAATCCCGAGGCCATGCGAGAGCATGGCAATCTCGGGATGGCGAAGCTGTCCGAGCCCCAACGGAGATACCGTTGGGGCGAGTTCTGCAGCCACCGAGCGAGGAAAGACCTTAGCCGTCCCGTCTTGCGGCGGTAGAAATCGACTAGGAGCGAGAAAAACACCGTATTCGTTTTAATCCTTAACCCCTTAAAATTCACGTTTTTAACCCATTTATTAAAACATTTAAAAAAGTAAATTTTTTTCAAAAAACCCTTGACAAAATACTGTTATATGATATACTTTATGCTCCGTAACTTCTATGATTAAATATTAAATAATAACGCAAACTAATACCGCGTTATTTTTTTTGCAGGAAGGCAGGTAGAGCTTTACAAAATGTCGGATTCGCGTGAAATGATCGAAAAAATATCGACGGATTACTCACTCGGCAAATCTGCGCGCGAAGTCGGTGAAACTGTAAATTTGCCATGGCGCAAAGTCGTGTATCTTATGGATAAATACGGCATCCGACGACGTACCCGGAGCGACGCTTCTTATTTAAAACACAATAAAGACGTATTTCGTACAAAAGATTTTCTGACAATCGATGAAGAGCGGCTTAAGGCATTTGCGATGGGATTGCTGTGGGAGGGCGGTTATATCAATCATCCACACACTCTTGCCGTGCGCAGCGAAAATCATCAAACATTGAATAGTATCGTAAAGCTTTTGACGATTATATGCGGCGTTCCCAAAGAAAGAATACACATTTCCATAACTGCATATCAGAGCTGTGATATAAAAGGGATTGAGCAATTCTGGAGCCGGGAATTAAATTTGCCCCCGACTCAATTTTACAAGACAAGGGTTTTGGGAAGACGCGGTAAGGGCGTATACAGAAAAAGAAGAGCCCTTTATGGTACAGCAACACTGTACGTGAGTAATATAAAGTTGATCAAACAAATAAAGTCGTGGCTCGACGAATACGCCCTTGTAGCTCAGTCGGTAGAGCACATGCATGGTAAGCATGAGGTCATCGGTTCAATTCCGATCGAGGGCTCCATCGCTAGTGCCTAGATGTTTTGATATATAAGCTTGAAGAGGCTGGTCCGCCTTATCGGCGGAAATAAAAAGACTAAAGAAGGAGGAGGTAACATGGCAAAGGAAAAATTTGAACGCACTAAGCCTCATGTTAACGTAGGTACCATAGGCCATATCGATCACGGTAAAACAACTCTGACAGCAGCTATCCTCGCGACATTAGCCCAAAAAGGCAAAGCACAGGTAAAATCATATGCTGATATAGCAAAGGGCGGCACCGTACGCGATGAGACCAAGACCGTCACAATAGCGGTTTCCCACGTTGAATACGAAACCGATAACCGCCATTATGCCCATATAGACTGTCCGGGCCACGCTGACTACATAAAGAACATGATCACGGGCGCAGCTCAGATGGACGGCGCCATACTCGTCGTCTCGGCCGCAGACGGCCCGATGCCGCAGACGAGAGAGCATATCCTCCTGGCCCGCCAGGTTAACGTCCCCGCGATCGTAGTATTCCTTAATAAAGTAGACTTAGTAGACGACAAAGAACTCCTTGACCTCGTAGAATTAGAAGTAAGAGAACTCCTCACCAAATATAAGTACCCCGGAGACAAGACCCCCGTAATCAGGGGCGATTCCTTAAGCGCAATGAAGAACCCGGCCGATCCTAACGCAACCAAATGCATATATGACCTCATGAAGGCAATAGACGAATTCATTCCGACACCCAAGCGCGATATAGATAAGCCCTTCTTAATGCCGATTGAAGACGTATTCTCGATTACCGGCCGCGGCACAGTCGGTACCGGAAGAGTCGAGCGCGGCCAGATAAAGGTAGGGGAGCCCATAGAGATCGTAGGCATAAAAGAGACCAAGAAGTCTGTCGTAACAGGTGTTGAGATGTTCCGAAAGCTGCTTGATTCGGGGCAGGCAGGCGATAATATAGGAGTCCTTTTAAGAGGTGTTGAAAAGAAAGACCTGGAGCGCGGCCAGGTACTTGCTGCGCCGGGTTCGATAACCCCGCACACAAAGTTTAAATCCGAAGTCTATATCCTGACAAAAGAAGAGGGCGGCCGCCATACGCCGTTCTTCAAGGGTTATAGGCCTCAGTTTTATTTCAGGACAACAGACGTCACCGGAATAGTCACCCTCCCGCAGGGAGTTGAGATGATTATGCCCGGCGATAACACGCAGTTTGAAGTCGAACTCATAACGCCCATCGCCATGGAAAAAGAACTCAGGTTCGCCGTAAGAGAAGGCGGCCATACGGTCGGCGCAGGAGTCGTAACTGAAGTAATAGCATAAAGGTAAAAATGCGCGATATAATAACATTAGCATGCTCGGAATGCAAAAACCGAAATTACAACTCATGGAAAAATAAAAAGAAGACTAAAGACAAGATAGAATTAAATAAGTACTGTAAATTTTGTAAAAAGCATACATTGCACAAAGAATTAAAGTAAACGGAGCGAGGTATAGGCAGCCTATATATATAGGAAGGCCAGTAGCTCCAACTGGAAGAGCAGCGGTCTCCAAAACCGCCTGTTGGGGGTTCGAATCCCTCCTGGCCTGCCAGTTCCAAGTAAGGTCGAGAGGCCATAAGTAGCAGCAGGGAATAAATAAAATGGCAAATAAAGTCGCTAATTTCGTTAAAGAGGTAAAGGCCGAATTAGGTAAAGTTTCGTGGTCAACCAAAGACGAACTGACCTCCTCAGCAACTGTGGTAATTTCATCCATGTTATTGCTGGGCGCCTTTATATGGATGTGCGATTTTGTATTTGTGAGAATAGTGGATATTGTTATTAAACTTTAGGTTTATGGTGTAATCAATGGCAAAGCAGTGGTATGTGGTACATACGCAGACTGGGTACGAAGATAAAGTCAAAGCGAATATAGAGAGTAGGGCAAGAACAAGTTCCGTTAGTGATCTCATATTGCAGGTTTTAGTACCTACCGAAAAAGTCTCGGAAGTAAAAGCCGGAAAGAAGAAGATATCCACGAGAAAATTCTTTCCCGGCTATGTCCTCGTTGAGATGGAGCTTACCGATGACACGTGGTACCTCATAAAAAATACGCCCGGCGTAAGCGGTTTTATCGGTTCCGGACGCAGACCCGTCCCGCTAAAAGAAACTGAAATCACCGCCATATTAAAGCAAGCTGAGATGGCAAAAGAGAAACCGACGCCTAAAGTCATATTTGAAAAGGGCGAAGGCGTTCGGGTTCTGGAAGGCCCCTTTACGAATTTTAACGGCACGATTGAGGAAATCAACCCTACAAAAGGAAAATTGAAGGTAACAATTTCGATTTTTGGAAGATCCACTCCCGTGGAACTCGAATATTGGCAGGTTGAAAAAATATAGTTATATAATCCACCGCTGCGGCGGAATCATTTAAGGGTTCAAAAATGGCAAAAAAAGTAAAAGCAGTAATAAAGTTATATTGTCCGGCAGGCGCAGCTAACCCTGCTCCTCCGGTAGGTCCTGCCCTAGGCCAGCACGGCTTAAACATAATGGAGTTCTGCAAGCAGTTTAATGCAAAGACCCAGGGCAGAGACGGCCTGAAGTTGCCGGTCATAATCACGGCGTACGAAGACAAATCGTTTACATTTATCATAAAAAGCCCCCCGTCCTCGATATTGCTCAAAAGAGCCTGCGGCGTAGCGAAGGCAAGCGGTGTTCCGCACAAAGAGAAAGTCGGTTCTGTTACAAAAGATCAAATACGGGAAATAGCGAAGATAAAGATGCAGGACCTTAACACGGCAGATATCGAGCAGGCGATGAAGATCGTTGCGGGAACGGCCCGAAGCATGGGCATAGACGTTGTAGATAAAAAGTGAGGAGCTATCATATATTATGGCGCTGTCTAAACGGAAAAAAGAATTTAGCAAATTAGTAGATAAGAAAAAGGCGTATACTCTGCGCGATGCGATTGAAGTATTAAAACAGGCGCCTAAGACAAAATTTGACCAGACGGTCGAGATATCGTTCAAAATTAATGTGGACATCAAGGAAACTTCCGTAAGCGTAAGGGGTACCGTATCGTTGCCGCACGGTACCGGTAAGACGCGCAAGGTAGCCGTTTTCTGTAAGGGTGACGACGAAAGAAAAGCCAAAGCGGCCGGCGCAGATTTTGTCGGTGCGGATGAGCTCGTAAAAAAAGTCGGTGAGGGCTGGTGTGATTTTGATGTTGCGATAGCTACGCCCGACATGATGAAGGATATGGGGCGCCTCGGAAAAGTTCTGGGACCGCGCGGTCTAATGCCGAATCCAAAAGCAGGAACCGTAACCAGCGATGTGCAGAAAGCAGTCGAAGAGGTAAAAAAGGGAAAGATTGAGTTTAAGATGGACAAGCAATCTAATATTCACGCAATGATAGGCAAATTATCATTCGAGACCAAAGCGCTTTTTGAAAACGGCGCGGAACTGATAGATTCTGTCGAACGTGCAAAGCCGCATGTCGTTAAAGGCATATTCCTAAAAAACATGTCCATATCGTCGACGATGGGACCAGGATTGCGGCTGGATATCGCCAACTGGCGTAAGTAAGAGAAGGCAAATATGGAAAAATTCGGAAAAATCTGTAAAGAGCGTATGGTCAAGGAGATAGCAGACCGCTTTAAAACCTATCCCAACTTTTTTATTACAAGCTTCAGCAATGTCGGTGTGGGAGAGGTGGAGGAGCTGAGAAAGTCTCTTGAAAAGAACATCTCCACATATATGGTCACAAAGAATACAATGCTGAAGCAGGCCATAAAAAAATCCGGCATAAGCGCCAAAATAGAAGATTTTGACACGTCAATAAGCGGTACATGCGGAGTTCTTTTTACAAAAGGCGACCCGGTGGCAATGTCTCGCTTATTGGTACATTACACCAAGAGCCATGCCAAGGTTGCAATAAGAATAGGATTTATGAACGGTGAAACGGTGTCGCTGGACACTATAAAATATATGTCAACTCTGCCGTCAAGAGAAGTACTTCTTTCTATGACAGTGGCGGGCATGAAATCACCGGTGACCGGATTTGTGGGAATATTGCGTAATCTTTTAAGCAATTTAGTCGGCGTCGTAGACGCGATAGGAAAAAAGAAGACAAGTAACTAAACATAGGAGAGATACAATGGCAGAAGAGAAAAAGGCGGATATACAGATATCCAAAAAGATGGAGGATATAATATCTTCTATCGAAGGCATGACCGTACTGGAGCTTGCTAACCTGGTCAAAGTGCTTGAAGAGAAATTCGGAGTCACTCCGATGCAGGCAATGATGGCACCGGCCGGTATGGCCCAGGCCGCAGGTGCAGCAGCACCTGCCGAGGAGAAGACATCATTTACCGTTATTCTGGCTAGTGCAGGCGCCAACAAGATCAACGTCATCAAAGAGATACGTGCTATTACCACATTAGGGTTAAAAGAAGCAAAAGATCTGGTGGAAGGTGCACCTAAGACCGTCAAAGAAGGCATTACCAAAGAAGAGGCTGCGGACATAAAGAAGAAGCTTGAAGCGGCCGGCGCTAAGGTAGAATTAAAGTAAATGAGACCATAGCTTACGCGACTAAAAGAAGCGCAAGCTATATGGTCGATTTTATCCCGAAGGCGCATCGCGGCCGAGGGGATCACGAAATTAGATTGCTTCTCCTGCCTATGGCGGGATTGCAATGACAAAAAGTGAGACTATGAAAGAAACCGTAAAAAATTTCGGAAAGATAAAAGACAGCTACAAAATGCCCAACATGGTGGAGATGCAGACTTCCTCGTACGCTGAATTTTTGCAGATAAATGTTTCCAGGACCAAAAGAAAGCCTGCCGGTCTTGAAGGCGCGTTTCGCGAGGCTTTTCCGATTGATAGTTTTGACGGGAAATACAAGCTGGAATACGCCGGTTATTCTCTTGGTACACCGAAATATAATATAACTGACTGCCAGAAGAGAGGCATAACGTACGCGAGCCCGCTAAAAGTCAAGATACGGCTTCGCACGCCTAAGGACGTAAAGGAGCAGGAAGTATATATGGGCGATTTGCCGCTCATGACCGAAACCGGTACGTTTATTATAAACGGAGATGAGAGAGTAGTTGTAAGTCAGCTTCACAGGTCTCCGGGCATTTCCTTCGAAGATTTTATACATCCGAACGGCAAGAAATTATACGCTGCACGCGTCATACCTTACCGTGGCGCATGGGTAGAAATAGAAACAGACATCAACGATG
>JAQUMG010000008.1 GCA_028718265.1 Candidatus Omnitrophota bacterium | reverse complement strand
CGGTATACGGCCCTTTCGCCGACGAAATGATCGCGAATATAAAAGAAGTCATTGATCCCCGGAAAATAGATTATATTATCGCCAACCACGTGGAGACGGACCATTCGGGAGCGCTGCCGGCCCTGCTTAAACTCTGTCCGAATGCAAAAGTTTTCGGTACGGAAAAATGCAAAGAGGGGTTGTATAAGCATTACTACTGCGATATGAATTTTCAGGTTGTAAAAACGGGCGATAAACTGAAACTGGGGAAAAAGACGCTGGCGTTTCTTGAGGCCCCGATGATACACTGGCCGGACAGCATGTTTACGTACATGATTGAAGACCAGATCCTTTTGCCGAATGATGCTTTCGGCCAGCACTATGCTACCTCCGAAAGGTTTGACGACGAGACCAATCAGTGCGAGCTTATGGATGAAGCGGCCAAATACTACGCAAATATCCTGTGGCCTTTAAGCCCGATTATTTTAAAGAAGATAACAGATGTCCAGAATATGAATCTTCCCATAAAGATGATAGCTCCGAGCCACGGGATAATCTGGCGCAAAGATCCTATGAAGATAGTCAATTCCTATGTATCCTGGGCAAAAAATGAAATGAAGGATAAGATTGTTATTATATACGAGACCATGTGGGGTGCCACCGAAAAAATGGCGCGGAAGATGTGCGACGGAATAGTAGCTGCCGGTGTGCCGGTTAAAGTTTTCGATATAAATACTTCGGACCGCACAGAAGTTATAAAGGAAATGCTCGATGCCAAAGGTTATCTCATAGGTTCTTCGACGCATGATAACGATATGCTTCCCGCAATTGCCGGGTTCCTTGAATTTTTAAACGGCCTGAAGCCGAAAAACAGAGTTGCTTCCGCCTTTGGCTCTTACGGATGGTCCGGCGGCGCGGTAAAACTGGTCGAAGACGTTCTGGGGGAAGCCGGCATAGAAGTTATAAAACCCGGCATAGCCTTCAAATATGTCCCCGACCAGAACGAGCTGAAACTTTGTTATGAATTCGGAAACAATTTCGCTAAAAACCTGCGAAAATAGACAAACCGAGAGGTGGATATGGACAAATACAAATGCACGGTATGCGGTTATATCTATGATCCCGCAAAAGGCGATGCGAGCCAGAGCATAAAACCGGGAACATCTTTTTCAGAGCTGCCCGATAATTGGGTGTGCCCCGAATGCGGAGTCAGCAAGGATATGTTTGAAAAAATCTGAGGCAATATGAAGAAACTGCCGGAAGAAATAGTGCAATTTTTTCAGAAGCAGAGATTTGTCGTAGTTTCTACGGTCGATACCAGCGGTATGCCGCATAATTCCTGCAAAGGCATAGTGGACATCGATCAAAAAGGACGCATATTTCTGCTGGACCTTTACAGGGGTAAAACACTGGCTAATCTGTGGTACAATCCCAGTATCAGCATAACGGCCGTTGACGAACACAGATTCATAGGTTACTGCCTGAAAGGTAAAGTTAAGATAGTGGATAAAAAAGATCTGAATCCGCGTATTGTAAAAGCGTGGGAAAAGAGGATTGCCAATCGCATTACGCACCGCCTTATCAGGAATATCCACGATGAAGACAGTAAAGGGCATAAGCGCCATCCTGAGTCGCTTCTGCCTAACCCGGAGTATATGATTGCAATGGATGTCAGCGATGTAATCAGCCTGACGCCTTCTCATATACGATGAAATGAGCGAAACATGTCAAAACGAGGGGTAAAAAGATGAAAAGTATAAAAGGAACAAAGACGGAAAAAAATCTCTTAGCGTCGTTTGCCGGAGAATCTCAGGCGAGAAACCGTTATACCTATTTTGCCAGTGTGGCAAAAAAGGCCGGTTACGAGCAGATATCGGCGATATTCCTGGAGACCGCGGATAATGAAAAAGAACACGCTAAAAGATTTTTTAAGCTTCTGGAAGGCGGCGAAGTGGAAATCACGGCTTCCTATCCGGCCGGAATAATAGGCGATACACCGGGTAACCTGGCGGCCGCTGCAGCGGGCGAGCACCTTGAGTGGACAAAGTTGTACAAAGAAGGAGAAGAAACAGCGCGGAAAGAGGGCTTCGAAGAAGTCGCCAAGCAATTCAAGGAAATATCCGAGGTTGAAGTAGAGCACGAGAAGAGATACAGAAAATTGCTGCAGAATATCAAGGACGACAAAGTATTCAGGAAAGACACGGTAGTAAAATGGAAATGCCGCAATTGCGGTTATATCCACGAGGGGAAAGATGCTCCCGCGTCATGCCCGGCATGCGCCCACCCTCAGCCTTACTACGAAGTGATGTGCGAAAACTACTAAAATAATGAAAGCCGCCCGTAAAGTCAAGGTACTAGGAATAAACGGAAGCCCGCGAATCGGCGGTAATACCGATATACTGCTGGACAGGATACTGGCAGGCGCAAGGGATAAAGGCGCCGATACGGAGAAGATTATATTAAACAAGCTCAGGATCGCCCCTTGTCAGGAAAGCGCGAATCCGCGAAGCGACGGACAATGCATGCTGAAAGACGATATGAGCGGCGTGTATAAAAAAGTCAAGACCGCAAATGCGATTATCCTGGCTTCTCCGATATTCTTCGGCAGCGTCAGCGCGCAAACAAAGACTATGATAGATCGTTTTCAATGCGCATGGCGGGCGAAATACGTACTGAAGAAAGATCTGTTCGGCGAAAAGAAAATAGGCGCTTTTGTTTCAGTAGCCGCTTTTGATAGAAAAGATTTTTTTGAGAATGCAAGGGCTATTGCCAGAAATCTGTTTGCCGCAATTAACGTAGAGTATAAAGGAGAGTTGTTCTTTTCGGGACTGGAAAAAAAAGGCGACGTACTAAAGCATCCGGATTTTCTGGAAAAGGCGTACGAATTGGGGTGTAATATGAGCGAGATGCTAATCAAGGGGGATAAATAATGGCCAACGTATTTTCCGGCAGTGAAATAGTAAGCTTCGGAGTACAGATCGAAAAAAACGGGCGGGATTTCTATAATACATTAACCGATAAGACGGCAAACCGGGAAGCCGGGGAAATATTCAAATTTCTTGCCGGCGAAGAGGAAAAACACATACTTACTTTTCAGAAAATATTGGAGTCGGTGAAAGCGTATGAACCGCAGGAAACATATCCGGGGGAATATTTTGCGTACATGAATCTTCTGGCAGGTGAATATGTTTTTACGCAGACCGACAAGGGTAAAGAAGTGGCCCTGAAGACCAAAAACGACAAAGATGCCATAGCCGTAGGGGTAAAATTCGAAAAGGAATCCATTATTTTTTATGAAGGAATGAAAAAGGCAGTGCCCCGGGAACAGACGGGCGTCATTGACAAATTAATTGACCAGGAAAACAACCACTTATTTAAATTGTTAAAACTCAGGGATAGCATTTAGCTCAAACCGCGATTATCAGGGAGGCAGCGATGGCAAAAAATATAAAGGTATATAGCACGCCCACGTGTCCGTTTTGCATAAGGGCAAAGCAGTTTTTAAAAGATAACAATGTTATTTTCGAAGATATAGACGTTTCCGCCAATCAGGACAAGGCCCAGGAGATGATGAAGAAGTCGGGCCAAATGGGCGTGCCTGTGCTGGATATCGACGGCGAGATCGTAGTAGGTTTCGACAAGGCGCAAATAAAAGAGTTACTGGATATATAAATATGTTTGATATTATTATAATCGGAGCGGGACCGGCGGGAATAACCGCCGCTGTCTACGCTGCGCGCAAAAAGATGAAAGTCCTGGTTATCACCAGGGATATCGGCGGACAGGCTGCGTGGAGCGGAGATATAGAGAATTATACGGGTTATCAGTTTATTGCCGGGCCGGATCTGGCAGCCAAGTTCGAAGAGCATATGCGCAAGTACGATGTGACTGTGAAGGAGGATGAAGCAGCGGTTGATATTGCAAAAAAAGATAATACGGTCGTGGTAAAGACCGATAAGGGCGTGTATGAGTCTAAAACGGCAATAATCGCGTCAGGGAAAAGATCGAGAGAGCTGAGGGTGCCGGGAGAGAAGGAGTATAAAAATAAAGGGCTTACCTACTGCGCGACGTGCGACGGGCCGTTATTTCCGGATAAGGATGTGGCGGTCATCGGCGGCGGAAATTCGGCCCTTGACGCTGCTCTTCAGCTGATAAATATCGCCAGGCGCGTGTATATCATAGATATAAACCCTAAACTCGGGGGCGATGCGGTAATGCGCGAAAAAGTAAGCGCGAGCAATAAAGTAACCGTGATGAACAATGCGGCCGTGAGCGCGATTATCGGCGAAAAGATGGTTACGGGCATAAAAGTAAAAACGCGCGGGGAGGAAAAGGCCGTTCTCGTTCAGGGCATTTTTGTGGAGATAGGCCTTATGCCCAATTCCGAATTCGCCCAAGGGGTTAAAAGGAACGAGCTCGGCGAAATAAAGGTAAACTCTTACAACGAAACCAATGTCCCGGGTATTTTTGCGGCCGGCGACGTTACGGACGTGCCGGAGAAACAGATCGTAATAGCGGCGGGTGAAGGGGCGAAAGCCGCGCTGGCCGCTTTTAATTATTTAAGCCGCAGCAGGTTATAGATGAAGAAACTGAGATCGGAATACTCAAAACGAAAGCGCGAAATAAAGAAACGCCTTAAGGAATTCAGTAATATCCATAAAGCCAAAGACGAGGATATATTTTCGGAACTCTGTTTTTGCATATTAACCCCTCAGTCTAAGGCCGTCTATTGCGATAAGGCGGTCAGGGAGCTTAAGTGTTCAGGCCTGCTTTTTAAGGGAAACGAGAATATTATAGGGGAAATATTGCGAGGCAATGTAAGATTTCATAATAAAAAGGCGGCTTATCTGGTAGGAGCGAGAGAACTTTTTAAAGACGGAACAAAGCTGAGCGTAAAAAGCAGACTGAATGCCGGTGATACCTTCGGAACGCGCGAGTGGCTTGTGCGCAATATAAAAGGGCTCGGCTATAAAGAGGCAAGCCATTTTTTAAGGAACATAGGCCTTGGAAAAAATATAGCGATAATAGACAGGCATATACTGAAGAATCTGAAAAAATACGGTGCGATACGACATATCCCAACCTCCATAAGTAAGAATAATTACATCGATCTGGAAGAGGCAATGAGAAATTTCTCCAAAAAAGTCAAAATCCCCATGGAAGAGCTGGACCTTCTGTTTTGGTCCGCCCAGACAGGGTTTGTATTCAAGTAGCAGAAAATTCCTCTTGGCAGCAGGAAATATGGTATACTATAACAAAATAGAACATAGGAGGGGCACATGAAGAAAGTAGCGGCGATAGTCGTAATGTTTGTGTTTCTTTTCGTAAGCGGTATTGTTATTGCTGAGGCCAGCTGCGGAACATGCGGTAAGGGTGATTCGGCTTTTGAGTGCGCGGCAAAATGCATAAGATCATGGGACAAAGGATGTATGGGGATGGGGAAAAAAGGCGAAGCAACGGAGAAGGCACCGGCACCTGCTCTCACTGACGAAGAGCTGCAGAAACAAAGAGAGTGTGTCGGCATGGGGATGAGAGGCAGAATTAAATAATATTATGCAATACGCAAAAGGATCTATCGGCAGGGTATTTTTACTGAAATTTTCTGACGATGATATCCTTGTTCAGGAACTCATCAAGTTTGCGAAAAAAGAGCGGCTGAAATCAGCCGCTCTTATTTTTTTAGGTGCGCTTAAAAAAGGCGATCTTGTAACCGGGCCTAAAAAACCAGTTATACCTCCCAAACCTAACTGGGTAAAATTTAAGAATGGCTGGGAGGTTGCCGGAACCGGGACTATCTTTACGAATAAAAGCGGCCCACAGGTACATATTCACGTTTCGATGGGCAAGAAGAAGAAAGTCCTTACCGGCTGCGTGCGCAAAGATTCCAGGGTGTTTCTTGTCATAGAAGCGGTCGTTTTTGAACTTAAAGGCGTAAATGCCTCTAAAGAAATAGACCCGAAAACCGGCCTTAATCTTTTGATGATCAGATAAATTATGCTGGCTAATAAAGTAAAAGAAATATTAAAGGGAAGAGAATATTTAAACGTAGCTACCTGCGATTTTCACGGACAGCCTAATTCTGCCCCGAAATTTTTGCTTAAATGCCATGGCACTTTTTTATATCTTGTGGATTACACGATAGGTACGACATACAGGAATTTGAAGGTTAATCCGAAAGTATCGCTCTCTTTCATTGACCTGAACAGTCTTACGGGATATCAGGTAAATGGTTCGGCGCATATCATCTCTGGCGGCGCTGAGTATAACCGGATGCGGAAGGAATTACGCAGGAAGGAAGTATTGCTTTCGACAAAACGGATAATAGAGGGTGTCCGCGGCTCCAAAAAATACAAGAATTTCGAGATCGCCATCCCGGATGAAATAGTAATATTTAAAGTAAGAGTAAAAGAAGTAGTGGCTATATTGCTTAGCGGGCAGCTGGAACGGGAACAGATATAGTTTTACAGATTATCTATAAGTTCCAGCAGTTTGGGGTAACTGCGGATGCGGGAGATTTCATTGCGTACCCTCGTTGCGTACGGGAAACCCTTCAGGTACCATATGGCAACTTTTCTCATAAATCCTACCTTGAATTCCGGTTTTGAATCCCTGTATTTGTCTACATACTCCAGATGTTGTTTCAGAACTTTTTTCCTGATCAGCAGGCCGGGCTCGGGCAGCACCTTACCGTTTTCCAGATAATTTTCTATGTTGCTGAATATCCAGGGATTACCAAAAGCGCCCCGTGCGACAAGGATTCCGTCGGCATCCGTCTCATCAAACATCTTTTTTGCCAATTCCGGCGTAAAGATATTGCCTGTTCCGAAGACAGGTACATTAAGAGATTCTTTTATGGCTTTTATTGATTCATAATCCACTGCGCCCGCGTAGCCCTGTGCCCGCGTTCTGCCGTGGACAAATATAGCCGCAGCGCCGTTCTCCTCGCATTTTTTAGCGACATTTACAATGTCTTCCAGGTATCTTTTATTGTATCCTGTGCGTATTTTTACGGTCACCGGAATATCAAGGGAAGAAGCCAGCGTCTTGACTATTTTGTACAAAACCGCCGGTTTTTCCAGAAGATGCGCCCCCGCGCCTTTCTTGACCACTTTTTTGACGGGACAGGCGCTGTTTATGTCGAGAAACGATATGTCTGCCGTAGCGACAAATTTATGGGCCGCATCCAGCATAAGGGCAGGGTCAGCGCCTAAAAGCTGGCCTGCTATCGGGACATCTTTTTTGACGGTTTTTAATATGCCGCCGATAGTCTGCCTGTGATTGCGCGTAAGGGCATTGGCATCGACCATCTCAAAGAAGCAGAATTTTGCTCCGTGTTCGCGGGCTATCAGCCGAAAAGCGAGGTCCGAACAGCCGGAAAGCGGCGCCAGGAATATATTTGTATCAATCTTCGCCGAGCCTATCTTTATCATGCTGCTATTATAGTTTAATCCGGCCGGTTGTCAAACGAATAACATGGTGTACCGGTAAGTATTGAACTTTATATTCTCCTCGCGTCTACAAAATTTCTTAACGCTTCTCGCTTCGCCAAAAATCGGGGGCGAAATAACTCGGCTGACGCTACCGCGTCGCCTCGGACAATTTCGCCCTTTTAGAAACCGATTTTGTGGCTCGTTCGAAGCTAAAATTTTGAAGGCCGCTCGTAGAATATAAAGTTCAATGTATAAGGTATTAGCCTTAAACATGTCAAAAAGGAATCCGGTGTTTTTCACAGCGACATGTCGATTTTAGGCGAAGCAGCTTGAGCGACGAGGGAATCCCGAGGTCCCGCGAGAGCGGGACTCACTCGGGATGGCGAAGCTGACAGAGCCCCGATGGAGAGCCCATCGGGGCGAGTTCTGCAGCCACCGAGTCGCGAAAGACCTTCGCCGTAAAGAAATCGACTAGGAGCGAGAAAAATACCGGATTCCTTATCGATGACCCAGAAGCGAGTCTATAAAATTAACCCTTGACCGGAACGGCGTAGTGGTTTAAAATGTTTATGATGAAGACGAAGAAGACAAAAAATTCCAGCAGTAAAGCAATACAGGCATTAGCCAGAATAAGCGAGGCCATTACCTCCGACCTATATCTTGAAGATATTCTTAAATTGATAGTCGCGGTAACGGCTGAAGTAATGGGATCCAATATAAGTTCCCTCCTTTTATTAGATAAAAACACCAATGAACTTGTAGTTAAGGCAACCCAGTCGATAAGCGAAGCCTACAATAAAAAACCAAATATAAAATTAGGAGAAGGAATCGCCGGAATGGTGGCCGAGCATGGAAAACCGATAACCGCACTCGACGTGCGTAAAGACGACCGCTACATGAGCAGGAAAATCGCCATAAAAGAGAATCTCTGCTCATTGCTTAGCGTTCCGCTTCTTTTTAAAGGAAAGGTTATCGGCGTATTAAACTGCTATACGGCTAAACCGCACCGCTTTACCAAAAATGAAATAGATGTTTTGAAATCAATAGCGAATCAGGCCGCAATTGTAATCGAGAATTTCAGGTTGATAGTCGAATCCAAGGTAATAAGGGAAGAGCTGGAGGCAAGAAAAGTTATCGAAAGAGCGAAAGGCATTCTTATGAAGCAGGAACATATAAGCGAAGAAGAAGCGTATGACCGGATACGGAAATATAGCATGGATAACAGGCGTAGTATGCGCGAAGTATCGGAAGCGATTATATTACGCGAAGAGATTAAGAAGTAGGTACGCTGTATGAAAACCAGATTTTTAAATGAACTTGGCTATGGTATGATCGAAATTATGCTGGTGGCATCCTTGGTCGGCGTTATACCTATTACTGTTTATCTTGAAGCTGAAAAATCGGCGAGATCCGTCGATTGTCTTTCCAACCTAAGAAATATTTACATGGCGCTTCAGATGTATGAGATGGATTACGAAAGGCTTCCTGACGCCAAATTCTACCCCGAATCCCCAAAAGACGACCCCAGAAGCATTGTGAATATTCTAAGTAATTACATAGATGATAAGAAGGTGTTTATATGCCCTTCCATGCCGTCCGAATTAGCGGCAAAATCCCTTACCTATGTCTGGAACGACAGCTATAATAATAAATTTATTGATTCGGTAAGCAATAAAGAATTCAGCTGGCTTATGACCGATATGACAGCCGTTGATCCTAAAATACCGCCGCCGCATCAGGGGGCCTATAATGTGATATTCGTTGACGGCCACGCAGAAAGCGTAAAAGAGTCAAATTTCCTGACCCCGACCCTGGCAAAATCGATACTACTACCTTACATCGAGTACGATTATGCTTCCCTGATATTCTAATTCCGCACCCACTTTAGTGATTTTCTTTACTTTTGCGCCCTCAATAGTATCGCCCACTTTTACCGCAGAGCCGTTGATAAGCGCCGTAGGGGCAGTGGCATCGTAGAATATGCCGTTAAGGACAAATAACGGTTTTGCCGCGGAACCGGGGGTTTTATTGTCTGCCGCCCCGGGTGTCTTGGCATCGGGCTTTTTAGTCTTTTTGAGGACCGAACTCATGGCATCTGCGAATCCGTTAGCGTCGCGGTAGCCCACCACCCGGTCATCGATTTCGCCCTCGTAATTCAGAAATATTATAGTCGGATAACCCTCTACCTTATATTTCGATGCGGTACTTTTGTTTTTATCGGCGTCTATCTTGACACATATAAAATTTTTCGCCAGATCACTGACATTGCCGGCCGAGTAAGTATCGCTATCAAGTTTTTTGCACCAGCCGCACCAGTCGGTATAGAAATCTATCATAACCGGCCGTTGGCTTGTTTTGGCTTTTTTCAAAGCCGCATCGAGGTCGCGTTCCCACGAGATTGCATGTGCTTCTAACGTAAAACCCAGCACTAGAGCCATTGTCAGAAACATAATCTTTTTCATATATTCCCCCCTGGTTTAGTTAGCCACAATAGATTATATCCTCTCAGGCCATTTTTGACAATATGATTCGCATCGTAAAATTTGCTTTGGATTTTCCTCTTTATGCAGTATAATCTATGCCTTGGGAGGGCTGGGTATGTTAAAATCAAAATCTCTGGAAAGAATAGAAGAAAAAATGCAGGATATGGATGAAAGCTCCCTGCGGTATCAGGTTTTAGATAAAGTAAAGAACTTTAAGACATCCTGGATATCTCTGGGCCAGGCGCTTTATTCGGTATGGAAGGACAAATTATATAAGGAATGGGGGTATTCTACTTTTGAAGCTTATACGGCGAAAGAGATAGGCGTCAAGAAACCCACTGCCATGAAATTGCTCAGGTCTTATTATTTTCTCGAAAAGGAAGAGCCGGCATATCTTGAAAAGGATTACGCAGAATCCAATGAAGTAGCTTCCATACCTAATTATGACGCTGTCAACGTGCTCAGGCTGGCCAAAAATAAGAAGACGCTTGATAAAGTTGATTATGCCGAGTTAAAAAAGAAGGTATTTGAAAAAGGCCGGGATGCGCGCGAGATAAAGAAGGATCTTTCCAGCCTGATAAGAGAAAGAGAAGAGCTGGAACCGGAAGAGGCAAGAAAAAAGAGAAAAATTGCCATTTTAAAGCGGCTCGTGGCTGTGCTTAAGTCAGTGAAGAGGGATGCGGAACTTTTGAAAATACTGCCTGCGGGTATCATCAAAGAAACCGCGAATTTAATAAATAAGATAGAATCGGAAATCCTGTAATTTTTTATAAAATCCTTGACTAATCGAAGCGAATTATATATAATCGTGTGAAATAGGTTTGGTACAATGCGGTATCGCGACGAACAAAGACGTTCTGAGGCCTTTTAAAAAAAGGCGGAGCGTCTATTTTTTTTGTCCAAAGCTGCACAAAAAATGTGCAATCAAAATATTCGTAAAGTAAAAAAGGAGAAGTTGCAATGGCCAATTCAAAAATAAAAGAATTCATGAAAAAGGTTACAGAAAAAAATCCGGGCGAAATCGAATTTCACCAGGCGGTTGAGGAGGTAGTTACCTCGCTTATGCCGGTAATCGAAAAGACTCCGAAATATCAGAAAGCCAAGATACTCGAAAGAATCGTAGAGCCCGAGAGACTTATTATATTCCGCGTTCCGTGGCTCGATGACTCAGGCGAAATCCGGGTCAATCGCGGATTCCGGATTCAGATGAACAGCGCTCTGGGACCGTATAAAGGCGGTCTTCGTTTTCACCCCAGCGTAAACCTGGGTATTTTAAAGTTTTTGGCTTTCGAACAGGTTTTTAAAAACAGTTTGACCACGCTGCCCATGGGCGGCGGCAAAGGCGGCTCAGATTTCGACCCTAAAGGAAAATCGGATAATGAAGTGATGCGCTTCTGCCAGAGTTTTATGACAGAGCTATCCAAGTACATCGGTCCCGACACGGACGTTCCCGCCGGGGATATAGGAGTCGGAGGCCGCGAAATAGGGTATTTATTCGGCCAGTACAAGAGGCTTCGCAATGAATTTACGGGCGTCCTTACCGGTAAGGGGCTTAATTGGGGCGGCAGTTTGATAAGGCCCGAAGCCACGGGATACGGTTGCGTGTATTTCGTTGAAGAGATGCTGAAGGCAAAAGGCGAGTCCTTAGAAGGAAAAGTTTGCGCAGTATCCGGTTCCGGAAACGTCGCCCAATACACCGTAGAGAAACTCATAAAACTCGGGGCAAAAGTAGTTACGCTATCCGATTCAAACGGATTTATCTACGACGAAGACGGCATCGACCAGAAAGAATTGAATTGCGTACTGGAGTTAAAGAATGTTAAACGCGGCCGCATAAAAGAATGCGCGAAAGAGTTTAGCTGCAAATATGTCGACGGCAAAAAACCGTGGGGAATAAACTGCGACATTGCTTTTCCCAGCGCGACTCAGAACGAAATAAGCGGCGAAGACGCGAAAATGCTCGTTAAAAACGGCTGCATGGCCGTCGGCGAAGGCGCTAATATGCCGACTACGCCGGAAGGTATTAAGGTATTTCAGGAAGCGAAGATTCTTTACGCACCGGGCAAGGCCGCTAATGCAGGCGGGGTTGCGACATCCGGTCTGGAGATGTCCCAGAACAGCATGAGGCTTTCATGGACGCGCGAAGAAGTTGACAGAAGGCTTCACGACATCATGATAGCCATCCATGAGCAGTGCGCCAGGTACGGCAAAGAAGGTAAATATATCAATTACGTCAACGGCGCCAATATCGCCGGGTTTGTCAAAGTCGCCGACGCGATGGTAGACCAGGGATTGGTGTAAAAAACATGGAGGAGTTTTAATTTATGCCGCGACGAAACGATATCCGCAAAGTAATCATAATAGGTTCGGGGCCTATAATTATAGGACAGGCATGCGAGTTTGACTATTCGGGTACTCAGGCCTGCAAGGCACTGAAAGAAGAGGGGTATGAAGTAGTTCTTGTCAATTCAAACCCAGCTACGATTATGACGGATCCCGGCATGGCGGATAAGACTTATATAGAGCCGCTTACTGTCGAAAGTCTGGAAAAAATAATTGAAAAAGAGAGGCCGGATGCGCTTTTGCCTAATTTGGGCGGGCAGACCGGCCTTAATCTGGCATCCGCGCTTCACAAGGCAGGCGTACTGGAAAAATACGGAGTCGAGATAATCGGCGTCAAGGCTGACGCTATCGAACGGGGCGAAGACAGGATAGCATTTAAAGAGACGATGAAAAAACTCGGGATACCTATACCGAAATCGGAACCGTGTTATTCCGTAGAGGAAGCCGAGGCAATAGCGGAACGCCTTAAATATCCTGTCGTTCTCCGTCCCGCCTATACTTTGGGCGGGACGGGCGGCGGGGTGGCTTACAATGTCGAGGAATTGCGGACTATTGTTACCCGCGGGCTTTCCGCGAGTATCATACATCAGGTTCTGGTTGAAGAGGCTGTTCTGGGGTGGGAAGAACTGGAACTTGAAGTTGTCAGAGATGCAAAAAATCAAAAGATCACAGTTTGCTTTATAGAGAATATCGATCCGATGGGCGTTCACACGGGGGACAGCTTCTGCGCGGCGCCGATGCTCACCGTCCCGGAATCCCTGCAGAAACGAATGCAGGAACTTTCCTATAAAATTGTAGATGCGATCGGAGTCACGGGCGGGACAAATGTCCAGTTTGCGCATAATCTCGAAGATGACCGGCTGGTCGTCATAGAAATTAACCCCAGGACGTCGCGCTCTTCCGCGCTTGCCTCAAAGGCTACGGGATTTCCCATAGCCCGTATTTCGACAAAACTTGCCGCAGGCCTTACAATGGACGAAATTCCTTACTGGAAAAAAGGCACGCTCGAAAAATATGAACCGTCGGGCGATTATGTAGTCATCAAATTCGCGCGATGGGCATTCGAGAAGTTCGCGCAGGCAAAAGATGTGATAGGCACGCAGATGAAAGCCGTCGGCGAGGTCATGAGCATAGGTAAAACCTTTAAGGAAGCTATGCAAAAAGCCATACGCTCTCTCGAAATAGGCAGATACGGCTTAGGCGGCGCAAAGGACTTTAAGACGTTATCGCTTCAGGAGCTGAAGGAGCGGCTGGCATTTCCTTCGAGTGAACGCATCTTCCTGATGTACGAAGCATTGCGCAAAGGCATCTCCGCGGAAGAGCTTTATAAAATGACGCATATCGGCATATGGTTTATCAGTGAAATTAAGGAAATCGTTGAATTTGAGGAAGAAATTCTTAAATATCCATGGAAAAATCTGCCTTCGGAAAAATTGGCTAAGGCAAAAGAGTGGGGATTTGCCGATAAATATCTGGCAAAGATTTTTTCTGAGGGCGGAACGAAAGTTACCGAGAAAGAAGTAAGGCAAAAAAGGATATCCATAGGCAAATACGGAAGGTTTGATGCGGTGCCGGTAAGCGGCGTGAAGAACGCGGCTTATTATTATTCCACTTATATAGGAGAAGACAAGGTGCCGGTGTCATCCGGTAAGAAGAAGGTCCTCATATTGGGCGGCGGCCCGAACAGGATAGGACAGGGGATAGAATTCGATTACACGTGTGTCCACGCGGCCTTTGCTTTGCGCGATGAGGGATACGAGTCGATCATGATCAACTGTAATCCCGAAACGGTATCGACCGACTATGATACTTCGGACAAACTTTATTTCGAACCGCTCACAGTGGAAGACGTCCTTACGATTTATGAAAAAGAAAAACCCGAAGGGGCGATTGTCCAGTTCGGCGGGCAGACGCCCTTAAATATAGCGCAGGAACTTAAAGATAACGGAGTTAAAATCCTCGGTACCAGTACGGAGAGTATAGCATTCGCGGAGGATAGGGAGCTCTTCCGGAAAAAGATGATCGAGATGAATATAATGCAGCCGGAAAGCGGCACCGCAAGGTCGCTCGACGAGGCTGTTGCGATAGCCGTAAAAATAGGATATCCTCTTATGGTCAGGCCGTCTTACGTGTTAGGCGGGCGCGGCATGGAGGTCATTTATGATGAGACCATGCTGCGCAAATATGCGTTAGAAGCCATAAAGATAAGCCCCGAGCACCCGATGCTTATCGACAGATTTCTGGAGCACGCCATAGAGACCGAGGTAGATGCGCTTTGCGACGGCAGCGAGACATTCATTGCCGCGATTATGGAACATATAGAGTTAGCCGGCATCCATTCCGGCGATTCAGCGTGCGCTATTCCGCCGAGGACCATAAAGGAAGAACATCTTAAAACTATAGAAAAATATACTTCGGCCATTGCGAAAGAACTGAAGGTCGTCGGCCTGATAAACATACAATATGCCATTTGCGATGACAAGGTGTATATCCTCGAGGCAAATCCGAGGGCGTCGCGTACGGTACCGGTTGTTTCCAAGATCACAGGCATTCCGATAGCGCGCATAGCCACACAGCTTATGCTGAGCAAAAAAGTGAAAGATTTTCCTGAGTTAAAAGTTCATAAGCTTCCTTATGTGGGAGTAAAAGAGGCAGTATTCCCGTTTAACATGTTCCCCGAGGTGGATCCGATACTCGGACCGGAAATGAGGGCCACGGGAGAAGTGATGGGAATAGCCGATACGTTCGGCCTAGCTTTTTACAAAGCAGAGGAAGCGGCAGGATCCAAGCTTCCGCTGGAAGGCAATGTCCTTTTAACCGTGGCGGATAAGGACAAACAATACCTTTTGCCGATCGCCAAACGGATTAAGAAACTCGGTTTTAAAATATATGCTACGGAAGGCACGGGCGAGTTTCTTAAGGAAAACGGCGTGGAAAACAGCATTGCTCCAAAGATACACGAGGGCCGGCCGAACATAACGGATATGATAAAGAATAAAGAGATACAACTGATTATAAACACGCCTGTCGGCAGAAGCGGGAAATACGATGATAGCTACATCCGTATGATGGCAATACAGCATAAGATTCCTTATATTACTACACTGACTTCTGCCGAAGCGAGCATAGAGGGTATTGAAGCAATGAGGAAGAGCAAGATAGTGCCTAAGTCGCTTCAGGATTATCATAAAGAACTTGCAGCTGCCCAGGGCAAGGGCAGCAAGGCCGCATCTTCCGCAAAAAAGATTTTCGCCAAGGGGTAACGAATGCCGAAAAAAATAGGGTTTGACAACGATAAGTATTTGCAGGAACAGACCGCCGCTATTCTTGAGAGAGTAAAGAAGTTTGACAATAAGCTATATCTTGAATTCGGCGGAAAGATCATTTTTGACTATCACGCGGCGAGAGTGCTGCCGGGATTTGACCCGAACGTGAAGATGCGCCTTCTCAAGAAGCTTAAAGACAGGGCCGATATTATATTGTGTATTTATGCCGGTGATATCGAGCGCAGAAAAGTCAGGGCAGATTTCGGTATTACCTACGATGTGGACGTCCTCAAATTGATCGACGATTTACGTGAGCGGGACATAGATATATTAGCGGTAGTAATAACCCGTTTTGAAAATCAGCCGGCAGCCAAGATATTCAAAAATAAGCTGGAACGCAATAACATAAAGGTCTACACCCACCGCTTTACAAAAGGTTATCCTACGGACATAGATTTAATAGTGAGCGATCAGGGTTACGGCGCCAATGAATACATAAAAACAAGGCATCCGCTTGTCATAGTTACCGGGCCCGGTCCGGGCAGCGGTAAATTAGCCACATGCCTTTCCCAGCTGTACCATGACCACAAAAACGGCATAAAATCCGGATATGCCAAATTTGAAACGTTTCCGATCTGGAATATTCCTCTTAATCATCCGGTGAATGTAGCCTATGAAGCGGCGACTGCAGATATAAGGGATTTCAACCTTATAGACCCGTTCCACCTGGAAGCATACAAGAAGACAGCCGTTAATTATAACCGCGATGTTGAAGTATTCCCGGTATTAAAGAGGATACTCGATAAAATAATGGGCGGTGAATTGACTTACCAGTCTCCGACGGATATGGGCGTGAATCGCGCGGGTTTCGGGATCATCGACGATGAAATCGTAAAAAAAGCGGCGAAGCAGGAAGTGATAAGGCGTTATTTCAGGTACAGATGCGAATACGTCATGGGTTTCGTCGATAAGGAGACAGTGGACAGGGTAGAGATATTAATGAAGGAACTGGATATTAAAGCCGAAGACAGAGTCGTCGTTAATGCAGCAAGAAAAGCCGCGAAAGAAGCAGAGGACAAGAAAAAGGGCAATGAGGGGGTTTTCTGCGGCGCGGCCATAGAGTTACGGGACGGTTCCATTGTGACAGGAAAGAATTCTCCGCTTATGCATGCGGCATCCAGCGTTGTCTTGAATTCGATAAAACAGTTAGCAGAAATACCCGACAAGATACATTTATTATCGCCCACGATCATAGAATCAGTCGGTAACCTTAAGCGAAACGTATTAAAATCGAAAGCTGTTAACATGGATCTCGAGGAAACATTGATAGCGCTTAGCATAAGTGCCGCTACCAATCCCACTTCGCAAATGGCTATGGAAAAGTTGAAAGAATTAGAGGGTTGCGAAGTACATATGACCCACATACCGACTCCGGGGGATGAGACAGGATTAAGAAGGTTGGGAGTTAATCTGACCAGCGAGCCCAGTTTTTCCAGCAAAAATCTTTTCGTAACATAATCCCATTGACATTTAATCGTTTTTTTTGTATAATCGCGCTATTCGTAATTATTTAGGAGGGGCAAGGCTTATGAGAGTGCTCATACACCGGATGCCCATAAAAAAACATTTTCAGGAGAAAGAAGATGAAAAATATTATGTTCTTAGTGGTCGCGTCGCTGATTTTCGTAAGCGGCTGCGGCAAGAAGGCCGAGGAAGCAAAGGTGCCCAGTGAATTTGAAGAAATGGCAATGGAAGTGGAAAATATGCCCGCAGAGGGCGCTGTAAAATCTACGGAGATGCAGACGAAACAGGGAGAGGTTGCTCTGCCTCAGCCCGTCGAATCGAAGATAGAGTCCGTAGAAAGTGTTGAGCAGCAACCCAAGCCAGCCGCCGTCTCATTAGTAAAACCCACGGTTGAGGAAATACAAAAGGCGCTCAAAAATGCCAATCTTTACGAAGGCAAGATCGACGGCGTTTTGGGGGCAAAGACACGAAAAGCCATAATTGATTTCCAGACGAAGAACAGCCTGAAGGCAGACGGAAAAGTCGGCCCGAAGACATGGGAAAAGCTGAAGACATATCTTAGTACTGCTTCTTCATCGGTTGCTAACTAAGCGGATACGGTAAAATTTTTTCCCGCTCTTTCGAAAGGCTGTATTATTTATTCGAAGAGCGGGAAAATTGTTTATAGGGCATAACCACCAATACTTATGGAAAATAGATTCATAGCTCTTTTAGTATTTTTAACAGCCTACGCTCTTTTTATTTTCCTGCCTAAAAAGAGAACGCACGTTGCCCTGCTCGCGGCGCTTCTGATCGTTTTGACAAAAACCATTACTCTGAAAGATGCCTTTTTTGCGGTTAATTGGAACGTCATGGGCATCTTTGTCGGTACCCTCGTCGTGGCTGATATATTCATGGAAAGCCGGGTGCCGGCGTATATTGCGGAGATAATCGTAGATAAAGCGAGAAATACGGCCTGGGCTATATTATTTATTTGTGCTTTAACAGGTTTCATTTCGGCTTTTGTCGAAAATGTTGCCACTGTCCTGATAATAGCGCCCGTTGCCCTTTCCCTGGCTAAGAAGCTGAAGATGAACCCCGTCAATATGCTGATAGCCATAGCTATCAGCTCTAACCTTCAGGGTACTGCAACGTTAATAGGGGACCCGCCGAGCATGCTTTTAGGCGGTTTCGCTAAAATGAATTTTATGGACTTTTTCTTTTATCAGGGCCGTCCGAGCATATTTTTCGCAGTTGAATTAGGTGCCCTGGCCTCATTCTTTGTTCTGTATTTCATATTCAGGAAGCATAAGGACAAAATGAAACTTGTGCACATAGAGAAAGTCAAATCCTGGATACCCAGTATTCTTCTGGTGACGCTGATTTTCGCGCTGGCGATATCGTCATTTTTTGATGTCGGATTTTCCTACATGGCGGGTACGATATGTATTACATTCGGTATCTTTTCCATAATATGGGCAAAACTCATAAATAAGAAACCCGTCAGGGAAGGGATAAGGTCGCTGGACTGGGATACGACTTTATTTCTTATGGGGGTTTTTGTCATCGTCGGAAGTATAACGCTGACAGGGTGGATCGACGTGCTTTCGGGTTTTCTTTCTAACGTAATAGGCAATAACATATTTTTGGGATATCTGATGGTTGTGTTTCTGTCGGTATTCTTATCTGCATTTATAGATAATGTGCCGTTCCTGGCGGCGATGCTTCCTGTAGCCATCTCCATGTCTAATACATTGGGGATTAATCCGCCTTTGTTTTTATTCGGCCTGCTTATAGGCACAAGTTTAGGCGGAAACATAACTCCTATAGGTGCCTCCGCAAATATTGTAACTATGGGCATATTGAAGAAAGAGGGCTATGATGTAAAATTCGGCCATTTTGTTAAGATAGGCCTGCCCTTTACGCTGGCAGCGGTAACAGCTGCGTCGCTTTTTGTATGGTTTATATGGCGGCCATAAAAATAGATTGCATAGCAGGCTTAAGTGTTATATAATAAATAGTCGAAAGAGGTGATTATTATGCTAAGGATTAAAAAAATTCTACTACTCTTATTCGCTGTCGTATTCTTAACAACTTCAGTGTTCGCGCTGGACAAGGAAGAAAAGCGAAAACAGGAACTTGAGGCGCTTCAGAAACAGTTCAAGTGGTGGCCGACCGATGCTACTCCCGGTCCGGTAAAAGACCCCGACAAGGGCGGATACTGGTGGTGGCCTACCCAACCCGGCAAAGTAGGTCCTTTATGGGGAAACAGGGGATGGGTATATGTGTACAAGATAATTTTTGACTATAAAGAAGAAGAACTTCCTCCGCCTAAAGCCGAGGAACCCAGGCCATCTCTTTTGATAAAGAAAATAATAAGGAACGTAAAAATTTACTTCGATTTTGATAAATCGGATTTGCGCGAAGACGCCGTAAAGATTCTGAAGAATGCGGTAGATACCCTGAAAAGAAATCCCGAGTCAAGCATTCTCATCACCGGCAACTGCGATGTACGCGGTTCCGAGTCATATAATGTGAAATTGGGCAAACGCCGCGGCGAAACATTAAAAGAATTTATGCTTGATAAGGGAATTCCCGAAGAGCGCATACGCATAATATCCAGAGGCAAGCTTGATGCTATAGCGCCGGTCAGCGATATAGTGGGCATGCAGAAGGACCGCAACGCCCAATTTATGATAGCCGAAGTCCAGGAAGTAATGATTCCGTATCCCGGACCTACCGAAATAGAGGCAAAGCCGATAGAGGAAGGTAAGTACCTGGTCGAAGAGAAGGAAAACGTTGAATCGGCAGTAAAGGTTTCGACAAAAGAATATGTAGTCCAACAGGGCGATACCTTGTCCAAGATAGCCGCCAGGGAATACGGCGCTGCTCATCGATGGAAATACCTTTACGAGTTGAACAAAAGCAGGATTAAAAATCCGAATAGGCTTGAGGTAGGACAGAAGATCATAATTCCAATAGAATAAATATAGGGACAGATACCATTTTTTAGTTAATCAAACCGGATATAAATGGTGTCTGCCCCTATTTTTTTAAAAAGAAGTATTAATCCCATGGTTAAACAAGAGATAAAAAATTTTACACTGGGCGAGCTTGAAAGAGAGATAGAAAATATCAAAGAACCCTCTTACAGGGCAAAACAGATATTCTTCTGGATCTATAAAAAAGGTTCGCGGGCTTTTGAGGAGATGGACAATATTCCGGAAGCCTTACGAAATAAGCTAAAGGAAAAATATTGCATAAGTGCTCCCACCCCGGTGGAGCGTCTCAAATCCTCCGACGGAACAGAAAAATTTCTATTTAGGTTAAAAGACGGGAGTTTTATCGAAAGCGTTCTGATACCTGCCAGGGACAGAAATACAGTGTGCCTTTCTACGCAAGTAGGCTGTAAGCATGGTTGTTCTTTTTGTGCGAGCGGTCTTAAAGGATTTGTGAGAAATCTGGACGCATCGGAAATATTGAATCAGATATTATTTTTGGAATATGGCCTTGGCTGCCGGATAACGAATTTCGTATTTATGGGCATGGGTGAACCCCTGGACAATTACGAAAATGTATCAAAGGCTATTTCAGTAATGACTGAGCCTGAGGGTATGAACATATCGGCAAAAAGAATCACAGTCTCGACGTGCGGAATAGTACCGGGTATAAAAGCGCTCCGTACATTAAAGGCCGGTATTAATCTGTCCGTATCATTACACGCCGCGGATGACGCCGTACGCAGCGTCCTTATGCCTGTTAATAAAAAATATCCTCTTAAAGATCTTCTGAAAGCCTGCAGCGACTTTGCAAAAACCGCAAAAGGGACGATTACTTTTGAATATGTGCTCATAAAAGGAAAAAACGATTCATTGAAAAATGCCGATCAGCTTGCAGCCGTAGCTAAAAAGCTTAATGCAAAGGTAAATTTACTTGTCTATAGCTCTGTCCCGCAATTTAATTTTGAACCTTCCGCAGAAAAAGACATAAAAGCGTTTATGGAGCGGCTTGCAGGGGAAAAAATAAAAGTAACTTTGCGCCGGTCAAAAGGAAAAGATATTGCGGCAGCATGCGGCCAGCTGGCCGGAAGGCGGCAATGAAATATAAGCTCATCGTATTCGACATCGACGGAACAATAACAAGGCACATCAGTTCGTGGCGATATATACACGAGAAACTCGGCCTGTGGGACGCGCTTGCGCATCGTTACCAGGATGAGTTCCTGATAGGTAACATAAGTTATAAAAAATTCTGCGAACTCGATGCCAACCATTGGAAAGGATTGCCAGAAAAGAGAATCAGGAAAATCTTTGCGGAGATACCTTATTCGAGAAACGCGGTCTCATATATAGAAAAGCTGCGGCAGATGGGTTTTGTGCTTGTCGCTCTTTCAACCGGGCTTCAGTTCATGACCGACAGAGTAAAGAAAGAGCTTAAATTTCATTACGTACTGTCCAATAGGCTTATTTCCAGAAAAGGCATTCTCACCGGCGGGATAAAAATAAACATAACGCATGGCGCAAAAGACAGGATATTGAAAAATGTCCTGAAGAAGTTCGGAATGAAACCGTCCGAGACCGTAAGCATCGGCGATTCAGACGGCGATATCCCGATCGCAAAGCTTTCGGGGTATTCAATAGCGTTTAATTCTTCGAGCGAAGTACTTTCGAAAACGGCGGACTATAACTGCAAGACAAAGGATTTCGCTGAAGTTTTTAAACGCATATTAGAGATAACCGGAAATAAAGTTTGAAAATTATGCCTTTATATGGGATAATATACCGAAGCATACAGGCGGTCCCGCCTCGTAAGCTGTAGCGGGACGATTTACATACTGATAAACATGGTAAATCGGAGGTAAAGATGTGGTTTAAAATTTTGCTTAGTGTTTTAGTGTTAGTAAATTTAGCCGGTTGCGCCACGACAAAAAAGGAAAGCGCAAAAGTGCAGGTTCAACAGCTGCAGAGCCAGGTAAGTGATTTGGAGATGCAGCTCAAGCAAAGGGACGAAGAAATTCAGGGGCTCGAAGGCGAGTTAAGTAAGGCCGATAGCGCTAAAGTCACGCAGTCGCAGGCATCCGTGGGAGAGGCCGGTAAAGCATCTTCTAAGCAGATCCAAACGGCGCTGAAAAATGCGGGATTTTACGAAGGCCCTGTCGACGGTAAAATCGGCAAGAATACCAAAAAGGCCATAAGAGCATTCCAGGAAGCCAACGGCCTGACGGCGGACGGTGTCGTAGGGAATAAAACCTGGTCAAAATTGAAGGCATATCTACAATAAAAGTCTTTCGTGGCGGGATCAGGATCAAGTTTTCGAAGGAAACTTGAGGAGGTAAATTGTGAACAAGTTTTTAATTTTCACACTGATTGTTTCTGCGGTACTTTTACTGCCATCTGCATTGCTTAACGCCGACGAGTCGGAAAATACCGAATATGCTTACGGGACAGTAGTTTCCATAGACCTTTCGACAAATATCATTGTCGTAAGAGAGCAGAATTACGACAATGATACACAGGCCAATGTTACTTATTGCTTAAGCCCCGATACCGTCTTCGAGAATGTAAATTCGTTAAAAGAGATTATCGTAAATAACGATGTAGACGTTTCATATCTGACCAAAAACGACGGTAAAAAGGTTGTAAAATTTATAAGTGTCTATAATCCCGAACTGGAAGGTGAGGAAGAATAGATTATCAACCCCGTCCAGCTGCTTATAGCCGAATCCAACGGCAAAATATATAATACCCCACACTTAGAAGC
>JAQUMG010000007.1 GCA_028718265.1 Candidatus Omnitrophota bacterium | reverse complement strand
ATTAGAAAAGATAGGGCTTTTTGCCGGCGCAGGAGATATGCCGATAGTTTTCGGAGATGAAGCAAGAAAAGGCGGGACAAAAGTAGTGGCATTTGCCGCCAAAGACATAACTTCGTCGGAATTAGAAAAGCATGTTGATAAAATATACTGGATTAACCCGTCCGATACGGGAAAACTGCCGCTTATGTTTTTAGCGGAAAGACTGAGGAATTTCGTTGCGCTCGGAAGCATACCGAAGACGCTTATTTTCAAAAAAGATTTTTCGGACAGCAAAGAAATATCATCCCTGATAAACGATACCGAAGACCGCGTTAACGATAAGATAATGAGGAAAATTGCCGACATAGGTAAGAAATTCGGCATTAATTTTGTAAATCCCACGGATTTTCTGCCTAATCTCTTGCTTAAAAAAGGTACCGCCACGAAGCGCGAACCGACGCCGAAGGAACAGGAAGACATAGAATTCGGAATACAGATTTCCCACTCTATCGGAGATCTGGGCATAGGGCAGACGGCGATTATAAAGAATAAGAGCATTGTCTCGGTAGAGGCGATGGAAGGCACCGACGATACTATTAAACGGGCTGCCAGATTAGTTGGCGCCGGTACTGTCTGCGTTAAGCTGCTTACGCCGACGCAGGATCCCAGGTTTGACATCCCCACTATAGGCATGGGGACCATGAATGCTCTGGTAGAGGCTAAGACAGCCGTTCTTGTCGTTGACGCGGAAAAGGCACTGATCATCAACCGCGAAGATGTAATAGCCAAAGCGGATGCTAACGGTGTCAGCATAGTGGCAATCTGATAATCTGATATTGCGCACCTTGATATAATAAGGAGAGTCATAATGAATACGAAAAAAGAAGTAATTAATTTCGTAAAAAAGCACAAGATCTCGAATATCCAGCTATGGTTTACCGATATACTGGGCAATCTTAAGTGCTGTGTGATTACCGACGACGAATTGGAAGCAACGCTTAATCACGGTAAGGGATTTGACGGCTCAAGCGTCGCAGGATACGCCGAGGCGGAAGAAAGCGATATCCTTGCTATGCCGGATATATCGACGTTCAGAATAGTGCCCTGGGAAAGCAAAAAAGAACCCGTTGCCAGAATGTTCTGTGATATCCTTACGCCGGAGAAAAAGCATTATGACGGCGATCCGCGGTATGCCCTCAGAAGAAACCTTGAGAGAGCAAAGAAGATGGGTTTTATTTTTTACATAGGGCCGGAACTCGAATATTTTTACTTTAAAAGAAATGATAAGCCCGAGATAGTAGACGAAGGAAGTTACTTCGACCTTGTTCCTAATGATATCGCGAATGAACTCAGGAAAGAAACCGTCAAGACCCTCGACGAAATGGGGATATACGTTGAGACGAGCCATCATGAATGCGCACCGTCTCAGCATGAAATAGATTTAAGGTACTCAGACGCGCTTACTATGGCAGATACCGTCATGACATATAAAATGGTAGTCAAGGAAGTAGCGCAAAGGCGTGGTTATTATGCCACATTCATGCCTAAACCTATATTCGGAGTAGCCGGAAGCGGCATGCATACGCATCAATCATTATTCCGGGGTAAGAGAAACGCCTTTTTTGACAAAAAGGACAAGTACCATCTTTCGGATATAGCAAAATATTTTATCGCCGGCCAGCTGAAACACGCCAAGGAAATCTGCGCTGTCACGGCGCAATGGGTAAATTCTTATAAGAGGCTCGTTCCCGGATATGAAGCTCCGGTATATATTTCTTGGGCGCGGAAAAACCGGACTGCTTTAATAAGGGTGCCGGTATACAGGCCGGGCAACGAAAAAGCGACGAGGGCAGAACTAAGGTGTCCGGATCCGGCATGTAATCCGTATCTGGCTTTCAGCGTTATGTTAGCCGCCGGCCTGGAAGGTATCGAGAAGAAATATAAGCTTCCCGATCCCATTGAACCGAATCTCTACAAGATGGAGATGGAAGAGCGCGAGAGAAAAGGCGTAAAGTCTTTACCTATTGACTTATTTGAGGCGATAAAAGAGACGGAGAAAAGTAAGCTGGTGAAAGAAGCGCTGGGCGATCATATCTTCAAGAGGTTCCTGCATAATAAGATTAAAGAATGGGATGAATACCGCATTCAGGTGACATCGCACGAAGTAAAAAAATATTTACCTATTCTCTAGAGATAAGAGATTTACTACGGCTATAGCTGCCCGACGGGAAGCGCCTTCTGCCCCGAGAGATTTCCGGACCTTCAGAAGCTCCTTTTTTATTTCCTCGGTTTTTCCGCGGTCAAAAAGTATTTTTTCTGCTTCGCCGGATATTCTGCCAGGAGTTGCATCGAACTGAAGCAATTCGGGACAAATTTCCTTGCCTGCCAGAATGTTCACCAATCCTATATGGCGCACTCTCGAAATAATTTTGAATATAGCAGCATTTATCATTGATACCTTGTACGTAATGATCATCGGCACGTTCATCAGCGCGCATTCAAGCGTTGCGGTTCCTGAGCAGACTATAGCCAGATCGGATACGGAGAGATAGTCATATATCTCAGTACCCTTATTTTCCACCGTTATGCAGGGTATTTCCGCGGTTTTCAGATACTGCTGGAGAAGTTCAGGCGGTAAATTGGAGGATCTTACGACGATAATCTGGATATCCTTGTGCTTTTTATAGATTTCAGATATCGCAGCTGCCATGACCGGCAAAAGCAGCGTTACTTCCCGTTCGCGCGATCCGGGAAGAAGGATCACAGTCTTTTTGCCGGTATCAAGACGAAGTTTTTCCCGTATAGTTTTCCGATCGGATGAAGATTTTGCGGTATCTAAGAGCGGATGACCTGCTACTTCTACGGGGACATCGTATTTTCTGTACAATTCTCCTTCAAACGGAAAAAATACGATCATCTTCTCGACGCATTTTTTAATCGTATATATACGGTTCTTGTCCCACGCCCACAGCTGAGGGCTTATATAGTATGCCACTCTGACGCCGTGTTTCTTTAACGCCTTTGCAAGCTGAAGGTTAAAACCGGGGTAATCGACGAGTATTACAAGGTCGGGCTTTTCTTTTTCGACTTCAGCGATAAAAGTATCGAACATCTCTTTTATTTTTTTAAGATGCCGCAGGACGTCGGAGAATCCCATGATGGCCAGCTTGTCGGTACTATAAAATAAACGGACGCCGGCCGCCGCCATATTACTGCCGCCCATACCTGCGCATACAATGGATGGATCCAGCGTTCTTATTTCTTTGACGAGCCTTGAGGCATGGAGGTCGCCCGACGGTTCTCCGGCGGACACAAAGATTTTTTTACCCATTTAATTTTGCCTTTATCTCTTCGGTTATATCTATGGCTACTTTAAGCGCTCTGCGCGCTTCTTCTCCGGAGACAATGGGCCTTTTTTCGTTAATGGCACAATCAACGAACGACTCTAGTTCTTTTTTGAGGGGTTCTTCTTTTTTAATCGCTATGTTTTTTCGTTTCATAATGTCTTTATGTTTGCTGTATAGTGTCGCCGACTGTGTCAGGTAATTAAGATAGATGTAGGAATCCTCCTGGAAGATTTTTATGGTGCGCGTTGCTTTCTTGGTGACGCGGCTCGCCGTCAGGTCGCACACGGCTTTATTCGCAAAAGTAATTCTGACGTTGGCTGTGTCCTCATGCTGCGATACTATTTTTACGCCGACAGCCTCAATCGATTCGACGGAACTGTTTATAAGGCCGAGTATTATGTCTATATCGTGTATCATTAAGTCTAGCACGACACCTATATCCGCTGCGCGGGCTACGAAAGGACCTGACCTTGTGCATTCTACGAATTTAGGTTCTTTGATATACGGTTCGATCGCGCGGACGGCGGAATTAAACCGCTCGACATGTCCTACCTGGATTATCAGATTTTTCTTCTTTGCGATTTCAAGCAGTTCATCTGCCTCTTTCAGGGTCTTTGTGATAGGTTTTTCTATCAGGACATGCGTGCCGTTATTAAGAAAATCTTTGGCTATTTTGTAATGCATAAAGGTCGGTACCGCTATGCTGACTGCCTGGACCTTATCGAACAAATCGTGATAATCAGAGTAATATGATGTGCGGTGTTTTCTTGCTGTTTTTCTGCCTCTTTCTTCATTGATATCGCATACGCCTACAAGATTTACGTTTTTCAGCCCGGAATAGACCTTTGCGTGTCTTGATCCCAGATGGCCCGTTCCTATAACAGCGGTATATAATTTGCTCATTTTTACGTCACCTCTTTATCTTTAAAGGTTTAATTGATAAAATTATATCATTAAGGTACCTCGCAGGCAAGGAAAAAGTCCTTGTTCAAAGGGTATAAATGTGATAAAATACCCGGACAATGAAAGATTACATAAGACTCTTAAAATTTCTGAAACCGCATATATGGCTCCTGTGCATCGCCGTTGTTTTTATAGCCCTTTTCAGCTTGTTCGAAAAGGCTTCGCTGGGGACCATTATACCGATTGTGGATAGTATTATTGCCGGCAAAGAGATAATCATGCCCGGGCAGAAATATGCGCCCGCGTTCATAGTAGGACTTGTCAATAAAATCAACGTTCTCTCAGGCGGATCGCCGGACGCCCGGAGTACGCTTCTTTTCTGGGTTATAGGAGTGGGGGCATTTTTCCTTCTTCTCAGGGAAGTATTTTCGTTTTTCAAGACGTATTTTATGCGCGACCTGAGCGAGAGAGTTGACAGGGACATTAAGAACGCGATCTACTCAAAATTCCTTTCTCTATCGCTTGATTTTTACAGCAGAAATCCGACGGGTAAAATGGTTTCCCATATAACATTCGACGCGACATTGATACGCGATTCCATTACCACCGGACTCATGGATTTGCTCGAGCAGCCGATACAGATCTTTATGGCACTGGTGGTAATAGCGGCCCTTAAATTTTATTTCAATATTTCCTGGGCACTCATCGGTGTCTGCGCTATCCTCGTGCCGACAATATTATATCCGGTCAAACTTCTGGCAAAACGCCTGAAAAAACTGAGCGGACAGAGCCAGGAAAAAATGGGCGACATAAATGTTACGTTATACGAAACGATATCGGGGATAAAGATCGTCAAGGCGTTTTCCATGGAGCCTTATGAGATACAAAAATTCAAAAACAGTACCAACCAATTCTATAAACTGAGCATGAAGACGGTAAAAAGGCTGGAAGTCATAAGTCCGCTGGGAGAATTCGCGATGATCATCTGCATAATGGTAGTCGGGCTTATGGCCGGGAAGGAAATCCTGGCAGGCTCTCTTTCGCCGGGCGCTTTCGCGGCATTCACGGCGGCGATTATGCTCCTGGCGAGGCCGCTGAAGCGGCTGGCAAAGGTTTACGGCATAATGCAGACAGCGCTTGCCGCCGGAAAAAGGATATTCGAGGTCCTTGATGAAGAGCCGAGGATTACAGAACGCAGCGGCGCCGGGGTATTGCCGCATTTTGAAAAAGAAGTGGTTTTTGACAAGGTGAGTTTTGATTATGGCGATAACGATATACTGAAAGAAGTCTCGCTTAACGTCAAGAGGGGCGATATCCTCGCCATTGTCGGCCCGAGCGGCGCAGGGAAAACCACCATAGTAAACCTGATACCACGTTTTTACGACCCGTCCAGCGGCACCATTCGAATAGACGGGTATGATATAAAAGACGTAACGCTCAAATCTCTTATGGATAATATAGGTATTGTCACGCAGGAAACCATCCTTTTTAATGATACTGTCGCAGCTAATATAAGCTACGGCAATATTAAGGCCGGAAAAGAAAGTATCATAAATGCCGCGAAGATAGCCAATGCCCATGACTTCATAATGAATATGCCCGACGGGTACGACACAATCATAGGGGAACGCG
Organism: Candidatus Omnitrophota bacterium; assembly: GCA_028718265.1. The sequence goes on along the minus strand of JAQUMG010000007.1, from coordinate 18,663 downwards.
GTTTCAGGCTTTCCGGCGGTGAAAAGCAGAGACTGTCCATAGCGCGGGCTGTGTTTAAGAATCCGCCTATCCTGATACTTGACGAGGCAACTTCCCAGCTTGATACCGAATCGGAGACGCTTGTTCAGGCCGCCATTGATCGGCTGATGAAGGGCAGGACCGTATTTGTTATCGCCCACAGGCTAAGTACGATAAAAAATGCTACACGGATCGTTGTTATTGATAAGGGGCACATAGCAGAATACGGTACGCATGATGACCTTATGGCCAAAAACAGCCTTTATAAGCGGCTTTACGATATGCAATTTAGAGATCCCTCGCTTTCCGCCAGAGGCGGACCCGCTAATACTTGATGACGGGCGCTCGGGATAAATTCAACCAACAACTTACATTTCAGCCAGAGGCTGATCCGCCTTTGGCGGAAAATAATACTTGCAAATAGACGGTATTTTGGTATAATAAACGCACTTTCGACGAAGCCAAAAAGTCAGTTTTTAACGTAAAACAATAAAAGCAGCATGAATGGAGGAGAATTTGGAAGCAAATACCCAAACATTGATAAAGCAATTACTCGAATCAGGGGTGCATTTCGGCCACCAGAAGAACAAATGGAATCCCAAAATGAAAGAATATATATTTACCGAGAAAAACGGTATTTATATAATCGACCTGCAGAAGACGGTGGACTATCTTGCAAAGGCATGCGAATTTGTCTATAACCTGGCATTGCAGGGCAGAAACATCCTGTTTGTGGGAACCAAAAAACAGGCGCAGAGTATTACAAAGGAAGCCGCCGGAAAATGCGATATGTTCTATGTAACCGAACGATGGCTCGGAGGGCTCCTGACGAATTTCGAGACTGTCCGGAAAAGTGTAGCCCATTACGAAAGCATCGAAAAGATGAAGCAGGACGGTTCTTTTGACAAAATTTCCAAAAAAGAAGCTTCGCAGATCAATAAGGAGTACGTTAAGCTTAAGAAGAACCTCGAGGGTATTCGGGCCATGAAACGTCTTCCGGCCGCGATTTTTATAATAGACCCGAGTAAGGAAATAATAGCCGTTAAGGAAGCACGGAAACTGAAGATTCCCATAGTTGCGTTAGTTGATACGAATTGCGATCCCAATCTGATCGACTATGTTATTCCGGGCAACGACGATGCACTGAGGTCGATAAAACTTGTGACTGAGTTGATCACCGAAAGCATACTCAAAGGCAAGAATGAATATCTTGCCGGAAAAGCGGCTTTGGCAAAAGAAGAAGAGGAAGCTCTGGCTCAGGAACAAGCAGAAAAGAAAGCTGCCGGCGGAGACGATCTGGTGGAGAGCGCAGAAGTCATCGAGCAGAGGTTCAGGAAAGGCAGAAAAGAAGAGAAGATAGAGGAAGAGAAAACGATAAAACATAAAGCAGTAAAAAAGAAGGAATAGCAAAAATGGTAGATGCAAAATTAGTTCAGAAATTACGGGAAAAAACAGGCGTCGGCATGATGGTGTGCAAAGAAGCATTGCGCGAAGCAGCCGGCGACATGGAAAAGGCAGTCGAAATATTAAGGAAAAAAGGCGCGGCCAAAGCAGTAAAGCACTCAACAAGAACCGCAAAAGAAGGGGCAGTCGACAGCTATATACACCTCGGCGGGAAAATAGGCGTACTTCTGGAACTCAGCTGTGAAACTGATTTTGCCGCCAAAAGCAAGGACTTCAAAGAATTATCCAAGGATCTGTGTATGCATATAGCGGCCTCAAATCCTCTGTATATAAAGCGGGAAGACGTATCGCCTGAAGTTGCGGCGAAGGAAAAAGAGATATTTAAGGCGCAGGTGCAGAATAAGCCGGCGGCTGCAATGGACAAGATAGTGGAAGGTAAGATGGAGAAGTTTTACCAGGACACGTGTTTTCTCGAGCAGCCTTTTGTAAAGAATCCCGAAATAAACGTCAAAGAATATATAGTTTCTTACGTTGCCAAGATAGGCGAAAATATCGTTGTCAGAAGATTCGCGCGATACCAGGTAGGCGAAGAAATTTAAATTAACTGTCAGGATTTACTTTTAAAATGACAAAACCTGCATTTAAACGAGTAGTCCTCAAGCTGAGCGGAGAAGCCCTGCAAGGGAAATCCGGTTATGGCATAGATTTTGACGTGACCGATTCCATAGCGAGACAGGTGAAGGAAGTCCATAAACTGGGAGTTGAGATTGCCGTTGTAATAGGCGGCGGCAATATATTCAGAGGGGCCTCAGCCGTCGGTAACGGCATTGACCGGACGACTGCCGATTATATGGGTATGCTGGCGACAGTCATCAACGGCATGGCGCTTCAGGATGCGCTTGAGAAGCAGGGTGCATTTGCCCGTATAATGTCGGCTATAGAGATGCATGAAGTCGCGGAGCCGTATATAAGGCGCCGGGCCATGAGGCATCTCGAAAAAGGAAGAATAGTAGTTTTTGTGGCCGGCACCGGCAATCCGTATTTCACGACCGATACCACGGCTGCACTCAGGGCGATGGAGATCAGTGCCGAAGTTATATTGAAAGCGACGAAAGTCGACGGCGTATATTCGAAAGACCCGAAAAAATTCAAAGACGCAAAAAGATTTAAAAAATTACGATATATAGATGTTCTTAAAAAGAACCTTAAAATAATGGATGCGGCAGCAATAAGCCTTTGTATGGATAATAATCTGCCGATAATCGTCTTCGATCTTTTTAAACAGGGTAATATAAAAAGAGCCATAATGGGAGAAGACATCGGCACTGTTGTCAAGAGGTGATCTATGAATACGGTAAGGGAAGTAATGCAGGACGTAGAGTCCAAGATGAAGAAGACGCTTGAGGCGACCAAAAGAGAGTTCGGTACCATAAGGACGGGGCATGCCTCGACGGCACTTGTAGAAGGCATAAGAGTGGATTATTACGATCAGGAAGTGCCCCTTAAACAGCTTGCCGGCATATCGACACCCGACGCGAAACTAATACTGATACAGCCGTGGGATCCGAAGTCGATAGGTGATATAGAAAAATCGATCCTGAAGTCCGATATAGGAATAACACCTACGAATGACGGCAGGATGATACGCTTAAGCATTCCTCCTTTAACACTGGAAAGACGCGAAGAACTGATCAAGCTTGTAAAAAAGATGGACGAAGACGGTAAGGTTTCAGTCCGTTCGGCGCGCCACGCTGCCATTGAAATGGTGGACAAGCTCGAAAAAGAAAAGAAGATCACCGAAGACGAGAAATTCAAAGGCCACAAAGATATACAGAATCTTACTGATAAATACACCAAAGAAATAGATACACTCTTCAAGACTAAAGAAAAAGAAATAACGGGTTAATTTAATAGTCGATGGTCTATAGTCAATAGTCGATAGTGAACTACGGACCATAGACTATGGACTATAGACTAATATGGGCCGCTAGCTCATCTGGCAGAGCACCGCTCTTTTAAGGCGGGTGTGGAAGGTTCAAGTCCTTCGCGGCTCACCAAATTTTGCGAAGCAAAATTTGATCCTGAAGCGCCGTTAAATGATGCGACGAACAGAAGCATCATAGGCGCTGAGGGACCTTATCAGTGCGCGAAGTAAAATAAGAAGCCCTAGTCAGAATTTAATGACTAGGGCTATTTTTCTTATCCTATATCTGGTTTCTTAATGAGCGGCTCAGTTGAACCTGAGTATTTGCTATGTCTGGCAGAAGGTTGTATAATATATTTGCTGCACCTGATGGCAATATACATGGAGATTTGAAATGAGCAAGAAGAAGATATTGTTTGTTTATCCCTCATCCTACGACAGCAAAAACTGCCTGATAAAGAGTAAATACTCATTTGTCCCCTCACGAACGCTCCCTTATCTTGCGGCTCTTACGCCGGCACGGTATGAAGCGCGGATTATTGATGAATTAGTGGATGAGTTAAATTTCGATGAAGACGTTGATCTGGTAGCGTTGACAGGTATGCTTCGCCATATACCTCGTGCGATAGACATAGCCAAAGAGTTTCGAAAGCGTGGCGTACCTTCTATCATCGGAGGCGTCGGAGCGTTTTCCGTCCACGATATGGTAGAGAAAAGCGGTGTTTTTGAATCTTTTGTAAGCGGCGAAGTGGACGAAACATGGGAGGGCATCCTTGATGATTTCGAAAAAGGGCGATTACGAAGACGTTATGAATGTGCCACTCCTCCGCAACTTTCAGGTTTACCTCACGCCCGCTTTGATCTGCTTAATCACAAAAAATACCTTGGATCTTTTGTAAGCGCAAAAAATCCTCTTGTGCTGATTGAGACAAGCAGAGGATGTCCGCATAACTGCAGATTTTGTCTTGTAACGCGTTATTTCGGGAAAAAGATGCGTTATCGCCCCATCGGTGAAGTTGTCGATGAGATAAAACATTATGGGGCAAAACATATAATGTTTACGGACGATAATATTGTTATAAATCCGGAACGAGCCAAGGAGTTATTTCAGGCCATAAAGCCGCTGGGGATCCAGTGGCTCGGTCAGTTTGAAAGTAGGATGATCAAAAGCCCCGAACTACTGCGGTTAGCTGCCGAAAGCGGCTGCCGGACAGCTTTTGTGGGGATCGAATCGATTGATAAAAATAATTTGATTTCAATGGATAAACATCAAAGTTCAAAGCTGGATTTTAAGGACATTGTGAACGGTTTTAAGGAAGCCGGTATTGATCTGTTTGCCAGCCTTATTTTCGGAATGGATCACGATACGGCTCAAATAATCGATCGGACAATAGAACAGTCAATAGAGCTGAACATAGACGCTATTATTCCCTGGGTGCTCACCCCTGTACCCGGGACAGCTTGTTATGACGATTTTAAGAAAGATAATCGTCTGGTTCACGAAAATTATTCTTTGTATGATGCTTGGCATCTTGTCATCCGGCCGAAACAGATGTCACCGGACGAATTTGAAAAACATTATTGGCAGGGGTTGAAGCGTTTTTATAGTCTGCGCTCTATTCTGCTGCGGGCGTGGCGCGGTAAGAAATTGAATATGTCGTGGATAATCTGCAGCCTGTATTTTCACCAACAAGTGAAGAAAGGCTTGCATCCGTTCGCGGGAGGCTCTTAAATTCCTAAAGCAGCCAATTTTCCTTACCAAAAACTTACTTGACAAACTACATGCGGCGTGATATACTTTAACTGATAAGGCACAAAGAGTGTGTCTTATAGAAGGAACACAAAGCGGCGTTCGAAAGAACGCCTATTTTTTTGAGCGGATGAGTCACTAAGCAAATTGACGTAACTTATAGCTGCACAATGAGATAGAGAAGAAAGGACTTCTCACGGCCCAACGAAGGGCATTCGATGCCGGGATACGGCATCCGGATGCCCTTTTTATTTTAAGGAAGCTGGTGCCAGATGGATTTTAAGATATTACTCGAAAAGATAACGCCTGCGTTAAGGGCCATAGCAAGAAAACACGTTTTTTACAGCTTTTACGATGCCGAGGACTTATTTCAGGAAATGTGTTTATTTCTTTGGAATAATTATAGCCAAGGCATGCCCATAGGAATAAACGAAGCTTATGTGATTAAGGGTTGCGAATTTCATATACTGAATTTTTTGAGAAAAGGAAGACCAAAGGCTCTTATTTTAAGCATCGATGAAATAGTAACTCCTGAGGGACTAAAACTTGGCGATGTATTGGAAGATAAAAGGAACAGCCGTTTAACCAATGCCGATCAGAACATCGGCATTGAAGATATAAAAAATGCAGGACTTACGGATCGCGAAAAGCGGGTTTTTTCTTTATTACTTGAGGGTAAGACCGCAAGAGAAGCTGCGAAAGAATTGGGCATATCTCATGTCATGGTGCTAAAGTATAAGAAAAAAATTATGCAAAAATGGCAAAAGAAGGTTACCAAAATACCCGATAATTTACTTTAAACTGGTGTAAAGCACATAGTCGTGTTTAGACAAAGGCGTTCGAAAAGGCGAAACATGCCGCCTGCGAACGCTTTAATTTTTATATGAAAAACCTTAAACTGTTATTAATATCAGCAATCATTTTATTGCTTGCACTTTGCAATCCGGAATATGCGCACGGGACTGCGTCAACACACATATGGGCACCTTCTACGGATACGCAGGCATGGGGCACCGGCCATATCACGGCGGATGTATATATACCCACTGAAAAAAATGGCGACGGAAGCCGGGCAACCACGATAACAAACACAGGCCTTACTTTCGGCATGCTGCCGTTCAAAAAATTGAACGCTGAAGCAGGGTTTGATTACAAAACCGGATACGGGAACCTTGATAGCTATCCTATATATTTAAACGCCAAGCTGGCTGTTCCGGAAGATGCCTTTAAAGAGACTTTTAAATATGGAAAATACCTGCCGGCAGCTGCTTTTGGTGTATACGATATAGGGACTGAGTCCAGGAAGACCACTTACAATGTGATTTATGGAGAACTGGCGAAAACGTTTTCAGTAAAAGACGTTTCACTCGGCCGATTTTCAATCGGCTATTTCTGGGGAAATAGAGACCTGCTCTTAGACGGTGACGGCGAAAGCGATAATCACGGTCTTTTGGCGGCATGGGAAAGGACAATGTCAGAAATTAGCGATAAACTCTGGTTATGCGTAGAATATCAGGGAACAAAATCTTCTTACGGCACTTTTAATTTAGGGTTTTCATGGCAGTTTACACCAAGCACATCCGTACTCGCCGGTTATCAGTTTTACAACAATCGCGATCTCGCGGATACGGCCACAATACAGGTAGATATCAATTTTTAAATAGTCCCTCGGCAAGCTCGGGACGATTTGCTTACGAGCGATAGAGGGCAAATCGGAGGTCACATATGATAAATTCAGGAGATACGGCGTGGATACTGATGTCTACGGCGCTGGTTATGCTTATGACTATACCGGGCCTAGCGCTGTTTTACGGCGGGTTGGTGAGGAGGAAAAACGTCCTTGCGACCATGATGCAGTCTTTTTTCGTCCTCTGTCTTATCAGCATACAGTGGATATTATGGGGCTACAGCCTTTCATTCGGCCCCGACATAGGGCATTTTATAGGAAGCCTTAAATGGTTTGGCTTAAAGGGCGTAGGCATGTCGCCTAACGCCGACTACGCGGCGACCATACCGCATCTATTATTTATGACATATCAAATGATGTTCGCGGTTATTACGCCGGCTCTGATAACGGGCGCATTTGCCGAAAGAATGAAGTTTTCTACATATATTATATTTACCCTGTTATGGGCAACTCTTGTATATGATCCGGTATGCCACTGGGTATGGGGAGCCGGCGGTTGGCTCAGAAACAAAGGTGCTTTGGACTTTGCGGGGGGTACAGTGGTTCACATATCTTCAGGTATATCTGCACTTGTATGCGCCTTAATGATCGGAAAAAGAAAGGGCTATGGCCGCGAGCCGATGCCTCCGCATAACCTGCCTCTTACCATAATAGGCGCTGCTTTGTTGTGGTTCGGTTGGTTTGGGTTTAATGCTGGAAGCGCTTTGGGAGCTAACGAACTTGCAGTTTCCGCCTTTATCGCTACTAATACCGCCGCGGCATCCGCAGCCCTTACATGGATGCTTATAGAAAAGATGATAATAGGAAGGCCCACTCTCCTTGGAGGCGCAACCGGGGCCGTTGCAGGGCTGGTTGCCGTAACGCCAGCTGCAGGCTTCGTGTCCCCCTTATCTGCTATGTCTATAGGCTTGATAGTCGGCGCGGTGTGCTATATAGCAGTCGCCGTTATAAAATTAAAATTCGGTTATGACGACAGTTTGGATGCCTTTGGCGTACATGGCGTGGGCGGCACGGTGGGGGCTTTAGCAACAGGGCTTTTCGCGCAAAAGATAATAAACGCGGCAGGGAATAACGGCCTTTTATTCGGCAATCCCGCACAGTTTGCAGTGCAATCAATCGGTGTCATAGCGACCATAGCCTATTCTGTGACAGTTACTTTTATATTGCTTAAAGTGCTCGACGCGATTATGGGGTTAAGGGTGTCCGATGAGGAGGAAGTAATAGGCCTTGATATTACCCAGCACGAAGAAAGCGCGTATACGGTGTTAGATTAATGTAGCCCCTAAACTTGCACACGGGCAAGTCTAGGGCAAATCGGAGGTAACGTATGAAATTAATCATTGCTATAATTCAACCGCACAAACTTGAGGATGTTCTGAAAGAACTTGATAATAAAGAGATATACCTCAAAACGGTAAGCAATGTCCTGGGCTGCGGAAGGCAAAAAGGCGCCACTCAGGTATACCGCGGCAGGAAAGAGACCGGAAACCTGCTCAAAAAAGTCAGGCTGGAGATCGCGGTCAACGAAACCTATGTCGAATCGGCCGTATCGGCCGTAATGAAAGGTGCTCAAACCGGCGGAATCGGAGACGGAAAGATATTTATTCTTGACCTTGCCGAATGCATCCGGATAAGAACGGGCGAACGCGGCGGGGAAGCTGTAGGGTAAACTTTTTTTGAATCTTGGGGTTACCAAAAGGGGTTGTTTTTTACTTATGTAGGGTGAAAGCAGTATTTTGGTTATAGAGGCACAAAGTTTGTGCATATTAATCTTGAAGGAACAAAGGCGTTCTTAAAAGTTTGATTAAGGACGCCTTATTTATTTAAGGAGGATAACATGGCAAAGAAGACAAAGGAAGAGATATTAAAGCTGGCCAAAGCACATGACGTCAAGTTCATAAGGCTGTGGTTTACGGACGTATTAGGCCAGGTAAAGAGTTTTTCAATAACCGATTCCGAACTTGAAGGGGCATTGGAAAGCGGAATGGGTTTTGACGGCTCATCCATAACAGGATATCAGGATATTGAGGAATCGGACATGATAGCCATGCCTGATCCTGAGACATTTGTTATATTACCCTGGCGGCCTAAAGAAAAAGCCGTAGCAAGGATGATATGCGATATTCTCAACCCCGACAGAACGCCTTATGAGGGCGATCCAAGGTATGTATTAAAGAAAGCTCTTCAAAGGGCGAAGAAAATGGGGTTTGATCATTTTTACCTTGGGCCGGAGCTGGAATTCTTCTATTTCAAAAGCGATTCAAGCGCTGAAATACTTGATAAAGGCGGTTATTTTGACCTGACGACCCTGGATGTCGCAAGCGATCTGAGGCGGGAAACGGTGTTAGCGCTTGAGTCTTTGGGGGTCCAGATAGAATATTCCCATCATGAAGTAGCGCCATCACAGCATGAAATAGATATGCGATATAAAGATGCGCTCTTTATGGCGGACAGCGTTATAACTTACAAAGTCACAGTAAAAGAAATAGCGAGCAAATTCGGTGTTTATGCCACTTTTATGCCGAAGCCTATTTTCGGCCAGAATGGCTCAGGCATGCATACGCATCAGTCTCTGTTCAAAGGAACTAAAAACGCTTTCTTTGATGCAAAGTCTAAGGACAACTTGTCAGATACGGCGCGCAGCTATATAGCGGGACTCTTAAAACACGCAAGAGAGATAGCAGTCATTTTTGCTCAGACGACTAATTCGTACAAAAGGCTTGTACCCGGGTATGAAGCCCCTGTTTACATTGCCTGGAGCAGAAGAAACAGAAGCGCGCTAGTAAGAGTGCCGCATTACTACCCGGGTAAGGAACAGGCAACAAGGTGCGAATTCAGGGCCTGCGATCCCGCATGTAATCCGTATCTTACTTTTGCGGCCATGCTTCACGCGGGACTCGACGGCATTGAGAAAAAATATAAAGTTCCCGCTCCAATGGAACTGAACCTTTACCATCTTACTGATTCTGAAAGAAAAGAGAAGGGGATAGAGACTCTGCCCGATAGTCTGGGCCAGGCTGTTTCGATAGCCGAAAACAGCGAGATTGTAAAAAAGACGCTGGGAGAGCATATCTTCCCGCGGTTTATAGAGCTTAAGAAAAAAGAATGGGATGACTACAGGATACAAGTACCACAGCACGAGCTGGATAAGTACCTTTCGATATTATAAGTAGCATCTTGGTTTCTAAGATATGCCCGCCCCTGCCGTAGGGGCGGGGCGTACTTACAAATTTTTTTGTGCGGGAATGCGTAAATTTTAGGCAGGATAAAAATGGTTGGTACAGACACACAAAAATATCCGGAAGATATGCAAAACGCCGTAGAGAATATAGAGGAATATTTCTTTAAGGCTGATGAGGGCCGTATCTACGACGTCGTAATAGACAAAGTAGGACGCATGCTGATAGAAAAAGCTCTGGAGAGAACGCGTGGAAATAGGGTATTGGCGTCAAAAATGTTGGGCCTTAATCGCAATACTCTTCACGCAAAGATAAAAAAACTGCACATAGACGTTGATAGGTTTAAGTTATGAGATATGACTATTTTCCAAACAAACAGGGCCTTTATGATCCGCAGTTCGAACATGACAGCTGCGGCGTAGGATTCGTCTGCGACATAAGAGGCAGGAAGTCGCACGACATAATAAAGAAGGGAATAAATGTTCTTTTTCGCCTAAGCCATCGTGGTGCCGTCGGAGCCGATCCGAATACAGGAGACGGGGCAGGAATATTGATGCAGATCCCGCATAAATTTCTCCTCAGGGAGTGCTCAAAACTTAATATAGCGCTTCCCGAAAGCGGTGAATACGGGACCGGATTCATATTTTTACCTAGGGACCAAAAGAAAAGAGAAGCCTGCATTGAGATTATCGGGAATATAGTCAAAAAGGAAAAAGCGGTTCTCCTGGGCTGGCGCGAAGTACCCCTCAACAGTTCTATTATAGGCAAAACGGCTAAAGAAACAGAGCCGGTAATACGCCAGGTATTCATAGGTGAAAAGGACGGTACAAAAAACCAACCCGATTTCGAAAGAAGACTATACGTTATAAGACGACAGATTGAAAATTCGGTTCGCCAGTCGAATATTGCCGGCAGGTCTTTTTTCTATATAACAAACCTTTCTTCAAAAACTATAAGCTATAAGGGTCTTTTGATGCCCCGCCAGCTTGATAAATATTTCCTTGATCTTTCCGACCCGGATATGGAAAGCGCTGTTTGCCTTGTGCATTCACGTTATAGTACAAACACCTTCCCGACATGGGATCTTGCGCAGCCGTTTCGGTTTCTTGCACATAACGGCGAGATAAACACCCTTAGAGGCAACATCAACTGGATGAAAGCAAGGGAGAGGCTGCTTGAAAGCGAACTTTTTGGGACTGATATAGAGAAGATAAAACCGGTTATAGTCGAAGGCGGAAGTGACTCCGCTTCTATTGATAATATCTTTGAACTTTTGGTGCTTTCCGGCAGGTCTTTACAGCACGCTATGATGATGCTTATACCTGCTGCCTGGGAACATGACAAGTTTATAACAAAAGAACTGAGAGAGTTTTATCGGTATCATGCCTGTTTTATGGAGCCGTGGGACGGGCCGGCTTCCATAGCGTTTACTGACGGCGAAAAAGTGGGCGCAGTTCTTGATAGAAATGGTTTGCGGCCGTCAAGGTACATTGTTACAAAAAGCGATTTAGTAGTGATGGCATCGGAGGTAGGCGTTCTGGACATCGATCCCGCCGAAATAAAACTGTCCGGAAGGCTCGAACCCGGAAAAATGTTTTTTATAGATACGACTCGCGGCGTAATAGTAGAGGACTCGGAAATAAAGAAGGAAATAGCGAGAAAAAAACCTTACGGGAAATGGAATAAGGAAAATCTGGCAGAACTAGACAATATAACCGGTACGCCGGAGCCGGATAATACGATAGAAGATGTGACTGGTCAACTGAAGGCATTTGGTTATACGAGGGAAGACATAAAAATGATCATAAAGCCGATGGCCGAGGAAGCAAAAGAACCTATCGGCTCGATGGGGAACGATATCCCGCATGCCTTTTTGTCGAAAAGGGCCGAGATGCTCTATGATTATTTTAAACAATTATTCGCCCAGGTCACGAATCCGCCTATAGACCACATACGTGAGAAGATCGTGATGAGCATAGAGAGTTATGTCGGATCGGAAAAGAATATTCTTGATGAAACACCCAGACACAGCCATAAGCTTATAGTCAAAAGCCCGATCCTTGCTAACAGTGAGATTGAAAAAATAAGGACGATAGGCATAAACAGCTTCCGCACAAAGACGATCTATACATTTTTTAACGTCGCCGATGAGAACGGTTTTGAAAGGGCTCTTGAAAGAATATGTTTTGAGACGGAATATGCGATAGAAAAGGGTTATTCGTTTATTATTCTGAGCGACAGGGGCTCTGACAGGGAACATATCGCGCTTCCGGCACTTCTTTCGGTAGCTGCAGTCCATCATCATCTTGTGAGAAAGGCTATACGTTCCCAGGTTGGGATTCTTCTGGAAAGCGCCGAACCGAGAGAGGTCCACCATTTTGCGCTTTTAATCGGCTATGGCGCAGACTGCATAAACCCTTATTTAGCATATGAAGCCGTGAAGTATCTCATTAAGGAAAATGAAATAGATCTGGATGCCGAAAAGGCACTCCGCAACTACAGAGAAGCTGTAAACGAAGGCATAATGAAGATATTGTCGAAAATGGGCATATCTACCCTGCGTAGTTACCGGGGTGCTCAGATATTTGAGGCGCTGGGCCTTAATCGTGATGTGATAGATAGGTATTTTACGGGAACGGTTTCGCGTGTAGGCGGAGTGGGCCTGGACGGCATAGCTCTTGAGACTTATAAAAGACATAAGGAGGCATATCCTCCACGAGGTTCCGCCGATTATTTAGAGACCGGCGGGATCTATCAATGGAAAAGAGACGGCGAGCATCATCTTTGGAATCCAGATACTATTGCTGCGTTGCAGGATGCCGCGAGGCAAAATGATTATGAAAAATATAAATGTTTTGCAGCACTTATAAATGACCAGTCTCAAAATCCAACTACATTAAGAGGGCTTTTGAAATTCAGGAAAAGAGACGCCGTTCCTCTTGAGGAAGTGGAGAGTGTTGAGGAAATAGTGAAGAGATTTGCTACCGGCGCGATGAGTTTCGGCTCGATAAGCAGGCTTGCCCATGAAACAATCGCTTTGGCTATGAATAAACTCGGAGCCAGATCGAATACGGGCGAAGGCGGCGAGGATCCTGCGCGTTTTGCACCGCTTAAGAACGGCGAGTCAAAAAGAAGCGCAGTAAAACAGGTCGCATCAGGCAGATTCGGCGTAACGGCCAATTATCTTGTCAATGCCGATGAGATCCAGATAAAAATAGCGCAAGGTGCAAAACCGGGAGAAGGCGGCCAGCTGCCCGGACATAAGGTAAGCGAGGTCATCGCGAAAACCCGTTATACGACGGCCGGTGTGACGCTGATATCGCCTCCCCCGCATCATGATATCTATTCTATAGAAGATCTGGCTGAGCTGATTTTCGATTTAAAGAATATCAACCCTAGAGCGCGCATAAGCGTTAAACTTGTTTCAGAAGTCGGGGTCGGTACAGTGGCGGCAGGCGTAGCGAAAGGCCGCGCCGACATGATTCTAATTTCAGGCGGAGACGGCGGGACAGGAGCATCTCCGAGAAGCTCTATAAGGCATGCCGGTTTACCATGGGAATTAGGTCTTTCGGAGACGCACCAGACCCTTGTTTTAAATAATCTGCGTACGCGCGTAAGACTGCAAACGGACGGGCAGATGAGAACGGGAAGGGATGTCGCTATTGCAGCCTTACTGGGAGCGGAAGAATACGGGTTTTGCACCGCGGCCCTGATAGTGCTGGGCTGTGTCATGTTGAGGCATTGCAATCTCAATAACTGCTCTGTCGGCATAGCTACTCAAGATGAATTATTGCAAAAGAGATTCAAGGGTAAGCCGGAATACCTTATGAATTATTTCCGCTTTGTAGCCGAAGAGCTGCGAGAGATCATGGCCGAGCTTGGTTTTAGGCGTGTGGACGAGATGATAGGAAGAACTGATGTGCTGGAGCTAAACCGGGATATAGTACCGCCCAAAGCAAAAGGAGTCGATTATTCGGGTATTTTATATAGACATGAGTCCGGTACAGATACTTATTGTACCGAAAAGCAGGTACACGGCATATCCGATGTTATAGATATCAAACTTATTGAACTTGCTTCGAGGGCCCTTGAAGCGCGCGAACCTGTCAAGATCGAGTTAGAGATAAAGAATTCCGACAGAACCGTAGGAGCGATGTTGAGCGGCGAAGTCTGCAAAAGATGCGGAGAGAATGGATTGCTCGAAGATACGATCCACTGCAAATTTGCCGGGGTCGCGGGCCAGAGTTTCGGTGCTTTTCTGGTAAACGGAGTAACGCTTGAGCTGGAAGGCCTTGCTAATGACTATGTTGGAAAAGGGGTTTCGGGCGGAAAGATCATTATTTATCCCGATAAAAGAGCCGACTATAAGCGGGATGAAAACATCATAATAGGAAATACCGCTTTTTACGGCGCTATCAGAGGTGAAGCATATATTTCGGGTGTTGCCGGAGAAAGATTCTGCATAAGGAATTCCGGACTTTATGCGGTTATCGATGGCGTAGGTGACCACGGCTGTGAATATATGACCGGCGGGCGCGTAGTAATAATAGGAAAGACAGGAAAAAATTTTGCCGCGGGGATGTCGGGTGGTATCGCATACGTTTACGATGAAGCCGGCGATTTTAAAAATAAGTGCAATACGGAAATGGTCTTACTGGAAAAGCCGGAAGAAAGCGACAAGGAGACTATTGAGAGGCTTTTACATAACCACTATAGATACACAAAAAGCCATAAAGCCAGAATTATCCTGGATTCCCTGGGCGAAGAGATAAAAAAATTCGTTAAGGTAATGCCCATTGAGTATAAGCAGGTGATCAAGGGCTTTAAGTCGGGAGAGATGATCGGCCTGACGGAGGTTTTAGATGGGTGATCCGAGAGGTTTTATAAAAATAAGAAGAGAGGAATCCCTATACAGGCCCGTTTGCGAGAGAATCAGGGATTATAGTCATGTGACACTGGGGCGGTCCGATAAGCAATCAGCGGAGCAGGCTTCGCGATGCATGGACTGCGGTACTCCTTTTTGTCACTGGGGATGCCCTGTTGGTAATTATATACCCGAATGGAATGACCTTATGTTTCATAGCCATTGGAAACGTGCTTTTGAGCTTTTGGATGCCACAAACAATATGCCCGAGATTACGGGAAGGGTTTGCCCGGCCACCTGCGAGTATTCCTGTGTTTTAGGTATTAATGATGACCCTGTTACTATTAAGGAAAACGAACTGGCTATCATAGAATATGCTTTCAAAAAGAAGATCATAAAACCCAATACGCCCGTTCAAAAAAGCGGTAAAAGAATCGCTATCGTAGGTTCGGGGCCGGCAGGCCTCTCCTGCGCGGCCCAGCTTAACAAAGCCGGCCACAACGTTACAGTCTTTGAAAAGGATGACAGGGTGGGCGGAATCTTGCGATACGGCATACCGGACTTCAAACTGGGTAAATGGATAGTTGACAGAAGAATAGATATCTGGAAAAAAGAAGGCATTAAATTCGAGACGAATATCAATGTCGGTGTAGATTACCCTGCGTCAAAATTATCTGATGAATTTGATGCTATCGTCATAGCCTGCGGTTCACGCATTCCGAGGGATCTTGCCATCGAAGGACGGGAGCTTTCCGGCATTCATTTCGCAATGGATTATTTAACACAGGCGAATAAACTGGCTGCCGGAGATAAAATATCCAAGAGCAGTTTTATCGATGCGAAGGGAAAGAAAATGCTGGTTATAGGCGGCGGCGATACAGGTGCAGACTGCATAGGAACGGCTCACAGACAGGGGGCAAGTTGCGTTGTGCAGATAGAGATTCTGCAGAAGCCTTCCGAATGCAGGACAGATGAATGCCCCTGGCCCAAGTACCCTATGCTTTTAAAGACAACTTCCAGCCACGAAGAGGGCGGGCTGAGGAAGTGGTCTATCAGTACAAAAAAGTTTATCGGTGAAAACGGCAAGGTTAAAAAGGTTCAATGCAAAGAGATTTCCGGCAGCGATTTTGAGATAGAAGCAGATCTTGTTTTGCTTGCGATAGGATTTTTGCACGCCGAACAAAAAGGGCTCGTGGAAGAATTGGGCCTCAAGTTAGACAAGTGCGGCAATGTAGCAACCGACACGTCTTTTATGACATCCGATAAAAAGATATTTTGCGCCGGTGATATGAGGCGCGGACAATCGCTTGTCGTATGGGCGATAGCCGATGGGCGGCGAACCGCCCACAATGTAGACAAATTTCTTATGGGAGAAAGCAATCTGCCCATATTGTAAATTTCGGAGAATAAGATGATAACCACCGGCTTAAAAGGTCTGGATGATGTAATAACAGGTTTAAGGAAGGGCGATAATGTCGTCTGGCAGGTAGAGGATATTAAGGATTACCTTGAATTTGTCGAGCCTTTTGTAAAAAAAGCGATTCTGGTAAGAAGAAAGTCATATATATGAGATTCGCCTCGCATAAGCCTTTATTAAAAGCCGGAGGTAAGGTGAAAATATACAACCTTGACGCGACAACCGGATTCGAATCTTTTACTACTAACGTCAATGACATAATAACAAAAGAAGGAAGGGGGGCATATTATGTTTTCGACTGCCTTTCCGATCTTTTGCCGGCGTGGGCTACGGATCTTATGATAGGAAACTTTTTTATGGTGACATGCCCTTATCTTTATGAACTTGATACCGTAACATATTTTGCTATACTCCGCGACAAACACTCTTTTAAGACCATAGCGAGAATCAGGGAAACTACGCAGTTGCTTATAGATGTTTACCGCTGTGAAGGCTCCTCGTATGTACATCCTCTTAAGGTGTGGAACCGCTATACGCGGACGATGTTTTTGCCTCATACGAAAGACGGGGATAAATTTATACCGGTAACCGACAGTGCTGATGCCGCAAGACTTTTATCTCACATAACGGAAAAAAAGGCGGAGGAGGCAAAGAGAAATCTTGACTACTGGGATCTTCTATTCCTTGAAGCCGAAGAACTTATTAATAAAGATGCACCTAAAAAAGAAAAAGACAGGATGTTTGATCTTTTATCCAGGATAACGGTGACACGGGATAAAAAGATTGCCGCGCTCGTAAAAAACAATATGACGCTGGAGGATCTCCTTGGCCTGAAATCGCGATTGATAGGGACAGGTTTTATAGGAGGCAAAGCCGCGGGGATGCTTCTTGCGCGTAAAATACTGCTTAGGGATAAATCATTTAATTGGGATAAGATCTCGGAAGCGCACGATTCGTTTTATATCGGCTCAGATGTTTTTTATACGTATATAGTCCAGAACGGGTGGTGGAAACTGCGCATGGAACAGAAGACGAAAGAGGGATATTTCGAAATAGCACATGTCCTGAAAGAAAAGATGCTTTTCGGAAAATTTCCCGAGGAGGTCATGGAGCAGTTTCAGCAGATGATAGAGTATTTCGGCACATCCCCGATTATAGTCCGCTCCTCAAGCCTTCTGGAAGACGGATTCGGGAATGCCTTTGCCGGTAAATATGAAAGTATATTCTGCGCAAACCAGGGTACGCCGGAAGAGAGATATGTCAAATTTGCCGAAGCGGTCAGGAGGATCTACGCGAGCACTATGGGGGAAGATGCTTTAAACTACCGGCTGCAACGGGGCCTTGATAAAAGGGATGAGCAGATGGCTATTTTGGTGCAGAGGGTCTCCGGTTCATATCACAAGAATTACTTCTTTCCGGACATCGCCGGTGTCGGCATATCGTATAACACCTATGTATGGAATGAAAAAATGGATGCTAAATCCGGCATGGTAAGACTCGTAGCCGGACTTGGTACGAGGGCCGTGAACAGGGTTGAGGGCGACTATGCAAGAATCGTCGCGCTGGATGAGCCGCTTCTAAGGCCGTATTCAGATATTAACGACATAAGAAAGTTTTCCCAGCATGATATGGATCTGATCGATGTCAAAGAAAACAGCTTTAAATCCGTTTCATTTTTGGATCTTATCTCCGAAGACCTGAATTTGAGACTTGATGAGATGGCCGTAAAAGACGACGAGATAAAAAGTCAGATGGCGGCGAGAGACGGAGCGGACAGGGAGTATTGGATATTGACCTTCGACAACGTGGTATCGAAAAGCTCTTTCATAAATACATTACGAAAGATACTCAAAGCCCTGGAGGATAATTACAAATATCCGGTCGATATAGAATTTACGATCAATTTTTCCAAGGGAAAGGGCTTTAAGATAAACTTACTGCAGTGCAGGCCCCTGCAGACGCGCGGACTGGGTAAGAAGGTAGATATTCCCGGAAAAATAGCCTCCGGGAAAATCTTATTCGAATCGGAAGGTTATTTCCTGGGAGGCAATATATCCCAGCCGATAAAACGCATTATATACGTAAAACCGGAAAAATACGTGCCGCTCGTACAGCAGGATAAGTATGAAATAGGAAGAATAATCGGCCGGCTTAATAAACTGATAGGGGACAGAGAAAAGATGCCGACGATACTTTTGGGGCCGGGGCGGTGGGGGACTTCAACGCCATCACTCGGGGTGCCTGTATCATTTTTTGAAATAAATAACATGAGCATCCTTTCTGAAGTAGCTTTTGAGGGAGGTAACCTTGTTCCCGAGTTATCTTTCGGTACGCATTTTTTCCAGGACTTAGTAGAAAGTAATATCTTGTATGTGGCGCTTTTTCCGAAAGACGGGAAAAATATTTTTAATGAAGGATTT
>JAQUMG010000006.1 GCA_028718265.1 Candidatus Omnitrophota bacterium | reverse complement strand
CAAGTTGAAGGGCAAGACCATCTTCGACGGCCTCGAACTCTTCGATCCTGTGGTGGACGGAGCCGTAGTGGATATAGAGCGGCTTGATGACGGAAGGATGAATCTGGCCGAGGCAGGGACGCTGATCGCGAAAAAGGTTTCCGCGGCCTCCGCGAAGAAGAGGACCGAGGAGAGGAAGGCGGCGCGGAACTCTCAGGCGCCGGCGCAGGCCCCGGAGAAGAAGCAGTCTGCCGAGCCGATAAAATTGCCGGAAAAATTCACGATCAGGAACGCAGAGATAATTTTCGCGGATAGTTTTGCCAGGCGGAAACCGGGCGTGATCACATTTGAAAATATCAACGGCGAAGGCGTGCTCAGGATGGACGAGCACTACACCAGGGTCCTTACGCTCGATTCTACGGGAGAGGGGAACATCAACGGTGACACCGGCCAGGTCATTAAGTGGGACATAAGCCTTGACCCTACGACTCCGCGGCTTACTATGGCGAACAGGTTCGACATTCACAATGTTGATATAGTGACTTTCGAGCCGTACTACGACAGGTATTCTCCGCTTGTATTCAAGGCCGGAAGGGTTTCCGGGCTCCTTATCTGCGATTTCAATAACGGCAATATAGGTTCCAGCGATGAATTGCGGCTCTCCGGGCTTAAATTTTACGTAAAGAGGGGGTATGAGAACGCGATCTTCTGGGAGACGACGGTGCCGGACCTCGTAAAATACTTCGCAACGCCTTATGGCGAGATAGTCTTCGACTTTAAGATAAAAGGGGACATGACAGAGCCAAAATTTTTTCTTGGCCCTAAATCCAAGGCTGCGCTTGTCTCTATGGCCGTAGATAAGATATCGACGGCGATACAGGAGGGATCGGGCGGTTCGGGCGGCTCCAATAGCAGCGCGGACAATATAAAGGATTATATAGAACTGTTCAAGGGCCTGATGAAAAAGTAGAAGATTATCAGTGGAAAAGCTTTCAAAAAATTTTACATGGCTTGGCGCCGCGAATATCGTGAGCAGTATCTTCGGCACGATACTCTTCATATATCTGGCCAGGGTGCTGGGGCCGGACGCTTTCGGATACTTTTCATACGCCCTCACCATCATGTTCTTCCTGGCCAACTTCGTTGATATGGGCCTGTCCACCTACGGCATCAGGGAGGTCGCGAAGAACAGCCGGCGCGTCCCGGAGTATGCCTCAGAGATCGTCTCCTTTCGCTTTGTAGCGGCCAGCATATTGTTTTTCCTTGTGGTGATCGTAACATCCTTATCTTCGCATTCAGCCATCCTTAAGAGCGCCATCATATTGACATCCTTAATGCTCTTCACGTTCTCTCTTGCTACGGAGTGGGCCTTCCAGGGCGTAGAGAAGATGGGGATGGTCTTCTTGTCTTTTGCAGTTACATCCATACTCCAGCTGGGGCTCACGTATCTATTTGTCAAAAAACCGTCGGACCTCTTGAGGGCGCCCGTCATCTATTTTGTATCTACTCTTCCGGTAGTGATCACCTACCTTAAGATCCTGAAGTTCAGGGTACTGCTGAAGATGGATGACCTGAAGAAGATGCTGTCATATCTGTCGAGTTCGCTCGTCATATGGTCGATATCCATATTCGCCCAGGTTTATAACGGGCTCGATATATTCATACTGGGCCTGTTCCGGCCGATACAGGAGGTCGGGTATTTTACGATCGCCCGGAGGGTCGTCGGCGCCGTCATCCTCTTTATGATCTTTTTGACAAACGCCGTATTGCCGAGGCTCTCATATGCTTTGTGCAACGATCCCGCGGTCTTCAGGGATACCACGCGCAAGTTTTTGAAGCTCGGAGCGATCCTTACCGCCTTTGTGCTCCTGCCGGGCATCTTCGTATGCGAAAAGGCGGTGATCTTCGCGGTAGGCAATGAGTATGTGCCGGCGGTCGTCCCTCTGAATATCATGATAGTCGGACTGGTCTTCGTCTTATTCAACCTGCCGTATTCGACGGGCCTGATAGCGTGCGGCATGGAAAAAGACGTGATGATACAGACGGCCGCGAGCGCGGCCTTAAGTTTATTAATAAACTTTATAATTATCCCAAAATATGGTATGATTGGTGCCTCGGTATCATTTACTATTGTCGAGATATTTGCTTTCGTATGGATCTTCTGGATATATGAAGCAAAGACGCGGCATGTGGCAGTTGAAAAATAAGAAAAGGAGAAGGGGAGATGGTAGAGAGAAGCGAGTTTAAAGGTAAACCGGTGCTGATATTAAAGAGAGATGAGAACGATAAGTATCCATTCGCTTTCGGGATCAGCAAGGCGAAGATGATGTTGGAAAACCTGGAGGAGATAAAGAGGTTTGTGGAAGATAACGACAAGGCCTCTGAGCAGCAATAACCCTCCAACGCAAACCGTCCTAAAAGAACGGCGTTGATCTTTCTTTCAACGCCGTTCTTGATTTTCCGCTGCCTATGAAAAAAATCGTCAACAGATTAATATTTATCGCCGGATGGCTCCTCTCGCCGTTCACCTTCTGGAACGACGTATTCATCAATATACCGATCGCTTATCTATGCGCCAATCTTTTTGTCCGGGTCTTTAAGGCGGACTTTCTCTTCATGACGCTCGTATTTTACTGGCTGAGCAATCTTCTGGGCGTCTTGATGATGTATGCGGCGGGAAAGAATATTTTGAAGGAGAAGAAGGTTGTCCGGGAGCTCATCATCTTTTTGGCGACCGTAGTGCTCTACAGCCTTATATTGATCCTTCTCGGCAGAATAGGCATACTCAAACCAGTTTTGAAATAGCCGTTATCGGTGATATAATAAAACCTATGAGCTCAAATGCCGTTAAAAAGATATCAAGGATCGCCGTCCTGTGCATAATGGCAGCATTGGCGCTTGCCGTATCGTATTTCCGGCTGCTCGATAATTTCGAGTTAGGGACCCTCGACCTCAGATTTCTCCTTCGCCCGGCCGGATCCGTCCCCGCAGACAAGGTCGCGGTCATAGAGATAGGGGACGATACTATAGCAAAGCTCGGCCGCTTCCCGTTCGACAGGAATTATCACGCGATCGTCACAACCGCCCTTTCGGAATTCGGCGCGAAGGCGATAGTTTTTGACGTGCTCTTCGGGAGCCCGCAGGAGCACGACGCGGAACTGGCGGAGGCCATTCAGCGATCAGGCCTGGTATATCTTCCGGTAGCTTTCGATATCGACCACGCGGATAGATCGGATATTGTCACTGCCAGAGGTTACGCAAGCGAATGCCTTCCCGACTTTGCCGCCAGGGCTAAAGGCACGGGACATATAAACGTAGTGCCTGACCCCGACGGTAAGTTCAGGCGGGTCCCGCCGTATATAAAGTATGACGGCAAACTATATCCCAACCTCTCTTTCCTGGCCGCCTGCGATCATCTCGGCATCGACAGGGACAGCATAAAACTTTACCCCGGTAAATATATACGGTGCGGCAACGGCCTGACCATCCCGCTCGACGAGAAGTCCGAGATGATAATAAATTATTCCGGAAAATGGGGCAAGGTTTTCAAGCACTATTCATATGTCGACGTTATACAGTCGTATCTGGCTCCGGCGGTGGGACAGGAGCCTATATTGAAGCCCGGTCAGTTTAAAGGAAAAGTCTGCATAATAGGTTTGAACACCACCGGGATGGACATCCATCCCAGTCCGTTCGAGCCGATATACCCGGGCGTAGGCATACACGCCGAAATACTTACCTCTATAATAGACGGGAACTTTATAACGAGGATGTCGAGATGGTTTAACCTGATAGTCCTTATCTTATTCGGGCTCATCGTATTTTTCGTTACCTTTAAGACGAGGCCGGTCGCCGGGTTCATGGCGCTTGCCATATCTATTTTGATATTCGCCGCGCTTTGCCTGGGCCTCTTCGATATCTACGGAATATGGCTCGACGCAGTGTGTCCGGTCCTTATAATGATATTGCTGTACCTGTCGCTAACGCTTTATAAATATATATCCGAGTGGAAGAACAGGCTGAAGTCCGAATATGAGCTGGGTATGGCCAGGACGATACAGGAGAGCTTTTTACCTAAGAGTATCCCGGAC
Organism: Candidatus Omnitrophota bacterium; assembly: GCA_028718265.1. The sequence goes on along the minus strand of JAQUMG010000006.1, from coordinate 21,162 downwards.
GTCCGGGGGGTGGATATGAAAGCCGTCATGTCCACGGCGCGCCAGGTCGGCGGGGATCTGTATGAATTTATAGAGTTGGACAAAGACAGGTTCGGCGTCATGATAGGCGACGTCTCCGGCAAGGGTATCCCCGCGAGCCTTTTCATGGCGATGGTAGTCGGCCAATTCAGGTGTATCAACGTCGCCACGTCGGACCCGCGGGAGACGCTTTCGCGGCTGAACGCGAGGCTTGTAAAGGAATCCGCGTCCGACTTATTCGTTACCATGTTCTACGCTATATTTGACCTCAAGGACAAGTCGGTCAAATTCGCGAACGGAGGCCACTTACCCATTCTGCATATAAGCCGGGAAGGGTCGATGAAATTCCTGGACGTGGAAGAAGGAACTCCGCTCGGCCTTATGGACGGCGGGTATTCGGAAGGGACGGCGGGTTTTGGGAGCGGAGATACGTTTATCTTTTATACAGACGGCGTTACCGAAGCGATGAATTCACGCCGCGAGATGTACGGTAAAGAGCGGCTTTCCGCGGTTGCCGGAAAATATAAGGACCTTTCGGCGGAAGATATCCTCGCGAATATCGAAAAGGACGTGCGGCGCTTCGAACCGAGATCGAGCCAGCATGATGATATAACCGCTATAGTCGTTAAGATTAAATAGAAAAAAGTTAGCTATTTACCTTGACCTGGCCCTCCCAGCATACTATATTAACTTATATATATGAAAAATCGGGCCATCCTCCTAATTTTTATTACGCTTATCGTTTTTTGTTCCATGGCAATATACGCCGTACATAAATTCCACATTATTCCCGCAGCATCGAAACATTCCGGAACCATTTCCTCGAAGACCGCGGCGTTCGAAGAGTTCGATCTAAGCGAATATTCCGAAGGCGGTGCCTGCAAAAAGCTCACGATCCAGGGCAAGAAGCTGGGCGTCGTGGCTAAGAAGCTGGGCATCTTCCGTCTGGCGCCTCTGAAAGTAACGGAGATACGGGACGCGTCGATCACGTTTTACGAGAAGGGCGCGGTCGTTTCCCGCATTACGGCAAAGAAGGCTTTTCTGAACGCTTCTTTTGGCGATGATAACTCGATAGCGTCTATAGTGAAAGAGATGGACCTTTCCGGAACGGTGGATGTGGTTACCGGAGACAGGAGGACGCTTGTCTGCAGCAGTTTGAAATGGGATAACAGCCGGAATCGTATTTTTGCTAGTGGTAATTGTGTCTTAAGATTTGATAATAATGTGGTCCGGGCGGATCAAATAGATTCGGATCTTAAGTTAACGGATTTTAATTCTAAAAATGACAGGCTGAAGAGACTGCGGACATTAAGCCGCGCGGTCATATAAGGCCAAAAACGGAGGCGCGTATGTTCAGGTCGTCATATTTTGTTAAGGCTGCGGCAGTTGTTCTATTTTTAGCGGGATGTGTATTCTCTACGGGAACGGCATTTGCCGGCAACCTCGAGGACGGCAAAGAACTGCTTTTTGAGAATATGGACATCGTCGGCGCGCACGCGCAGTTCGACGCGGCGCTCGCGGCAAATCCTGACGGGCAGGTTGAGAATTTCTGGCACGCCATTACGGTGATCTCCTCGAACAGCGCGCTAAAGGCAAAACTGCAGGAACTCAAGATATTCGACGGCAGTGACAAATTGGCGATATTCGACAGCGAGGGGGATCTGAATTACGTTGCCGATTCGAATGTCGACAATATCATAATCGATGATAACGGTCTTACCTATACAAATCCCGCCAATTGGATACCGGTGCCAAAGACGGAAACGAACCACCCGTATAACGATAGTTTCGCGGCAAATAGCGCCGGTTCCGGGACCGCTACATGGACCCCGAATATCTTGACGCCGGGATATTATAAGGTCCTGGCGTGGATACCTTCAGACTACGCGAATACCGACAATGCGAAATATTCGGTGGGAGGCAATCCTGTCGTCTCGATAAATCAAATAGGCTCCGGCGGCGGATGGTGGGTCTCCTTGGGAGAGTATGATCTTGCGGCCGGGTCTGTCAATATAACACTGTCGGCTGATGGCTGCGCAGGATGCGTGGTAGCCGATGCCGTAAAGCTGGAATATATGGGCGCCATCCGGAACGATACTGAAGCCGGTTTTGGCAGTGGATGGATAGCGGAGACGGACAGCAATAAGGCGTTTAAACGTGATTATAGATGGCATGCGGCGGGTTCGGGTTCAACCGCTACGTGGACATTTAATGGCGTCGATACGGCGAAGAAATACCTGGTCTATGCAAGGTGGCCCCGTATAACAGAGGAAGCCGCCCCTAAGGTCCAGTACGTCATGAGCACTGCCGGCACCCAGACTACCGTAACGGTAAGCCAGAGCGAAAATGCCAATGAATGGTGCTGTCTCGGCATGTTCCAGTTTTCAGGCACTATAGCCACAGTAACCCTTAACTCCAGCGCCGATGGAAAAGTGGCCGCGGACGCCGTAAAGATCACGCCTGCCAGGCCATACCCTGACCTGACCCAGGGGCAGGATATGCTCAATAACAGCGCGACCGGCATGATGACCCAGATAGATGAAGCGCTCGCCAACCTTTCCAAGATAAATAACGCGGGAAAAGATTTTACCGACTCCATAACTTTCGATAAGGAGACGATCACTCTCGATTACGGCGACGCCAAGGCCATAGAAGCCGGGATCTATTTATTGAAGGCCATGGCAAAGATAGATGCCGCATATGACATGGACAGCATGAATATGCAGTCCCTTGTATTCAATCAAGGCCATATCCTTGACACGCCCCTGGCGTTCTTGAACGGTTACCCCGATCTCTTTAAACTGCTTCCGGACGCGGACGCCTCGCTCTTCGCCGCCAAGATCGCTATTTTAAACGCGATAGATTCTTACATGCTCGCCTCCGAATTCATACTGGCGAGAAGCGATAGCGATGGTTTAAACCACATGATAGCCTTCTATGAACAGTGCGACCCGTATGACCCCATTCACGAAACTTTAGAACAGTATAACGGGCGTTACGCTAAATGGCAGGAAGACAAAGATACGGCATTGGACTGTGAACAGTATGTGCGCGAAAAGATGACGGATGTAAAGAATAACCTTGCCGACCATGACAACTATCCTTATATCACGATCCCCGCCGAGATACCCGGCATGGAAGATGGTCCCGGCATAGAGGTCAAGATCGACCTGTATGAATTCTTTACGGATCCCAAGAACGTCCGGAACAACATAAACGCTATTATGGATAACGGCGTTGCGCCTAACATAGTCTTGGATGACCTGCCCGACCCTACGGCGGGCGGTGTATTACCGGACTTTACGCCGCGTGACTGGAACTTTATCTTAGATTACGGGCCGGTCTTTAAAGACGACCCTCAGGTTATGTGGGATGCGGACGTGCCTTCGGTCAGGCTTGAATGGGACGCTTCAAGCGATGAACACAGAGATCGTATAGTGAAATACAAAGTATACCGGTCGACCTCAGCCGATATGGCGGACGCATCTCCGGTAGCTACTATTACGGACCCGCTGGTCACAAGTTGCGTCGATACTTCGGTCGATGCGTCAGAAGATAATTATTATTATCGCGTCCATACTTTTTACTATTTCGGTGACGGTTACAGCGCCGAGACATATACCGAGGTAGGCAAGGCTATCCTCAGGGTATATGTAGACGCAAATAGCGCGGTTGGCGAAGAAGAAGGCACCAGGGCCAAGCCCTACAAGAAGCTGGGCGACGCTACCTCCGAGGGCGCCGGTAACGGCACGAGAGTTTGTGTCGCGGCAGGGACGTATCAGGAGAATACCAACTCGCTTAAGTTATGGCGCGCGTCCAGCATTGTTCTCGAGGGCGGATACGAGGGAGTCAACTGGACGAGGAATATTGCCTCGAATGAGACTATCATCGATTCTTATGGATTGGATCCATCAAATAATACCCTCAGTTTTTGGAATAATACAACGATCGATGGCTTTACGGTAGTTGGGCAAGTCACTTCAAATTGCGATAACTCGTCTATCTGCGTTGGAAGCTCTTCTTCGATCGTTATCAGGAATTGTAAAATACGCGGCGCTAATACAGGCATACAGGCGTATTCTTCGTCAAGGTTACTTATTGAAAACTGTTTAATAGAAGGAATCGGATCGGTCACGAACGGCGGCTCAGGTATAAACATTTATAGCTGGGGCCCGGCTTCTTCCGTGATCGTCAAGGGATGCCATATTACTAATTGGTCGAATGGAGGTATTCGGTTTACTTCCGGTAACGGTTGTCACGGCGCTCTCGCGGTTTTTAATAATGTCATCGACAAAAATAAAAAAACAGGCGTCAGCTGTTGGGGTAACGGTAATACTAGCGATGTCAGCATACAGAACAACACTATCGTAGGGAATAGAGAAACCGGAGGCATATATTTCAACTCTCTCAGGAACGTAGTCATTAAAAACAACGTAGTTGCCAACAATAATGGCGGTATAAATTTAACAGATATTGGTATCTACGGGTATGACATAACCGGCACATTACAGGTTGTCGCCAATAATGATTCTTATGGTCACGTTAACGGAGATTTTATCGGCTGCTCAAATTATGGGTACAACGGCAACATAAATACCGACCCGCTCTTTATCGACGAGGTGAACGGGAATTATCGTTTGAGCCAGACAGCTTCCGGCCAGGCGGCCAACAGTCCTTGCGTTAACGCGGGCAGTGACACGGCGGCGAATCTGGGCCTGCAGTATATGACTACACGTACCGACAAGGTCTTCGATTCCGGCGTTGTCGATATGGGATATCACTATCCGGTTTTTGATCCGAGCCAGGCGATAAATATAACCGGCACGGTTATGACTAAGTGGGATATGATCCTCTCGGGTATAGAAGTCTCCTTCTGGAACGCGAGCACGCAGACCTATGCAACGACGACTACAGACGTCCTGGGGGTGTACAGTTTTACGGGCCTCCCGGCCGGCGAGTCTACAATAACGGCAAGGCCGGCTTCTGATTTTGCGTGGGAGGGGATAGAGCGGGAATTTGCACCCGGCTCGACTACGACGGTCAATTTCAAGCTCGCCCCCGAGAGCACGCTGTCCGGCGTGGTTAAGGATCTTACAACAGGACAACCGGTCCTTCAGGCGATGAACGTCTATTACGCGAATCCTTCGAAAATGGTATACAAGACATTTCAGGCTTCTCCGACGGACGGAACATTTAACTTGACGGGATTGCCGGAAGGCATGGCCGCAGTCATGGTGGAACCCGATATTTCTACGGGTTACGCGTGGAGTCATGAGTATGTCTATCTGGCGGAAGATGAAGATAAGGTAGCGCTGGAAATCTCACTCAAGTCAGGCGCGCTGATAACAGGTTCTGTCAAGAGGACAGATGACAGTAAAGTGCCTAATGTATGGATATCTCTGAACGGTTCGGATGGGGAAAGATGGCAGGGAAAGTCCGATTCTAATGGGGACTTCGCGATACGATTGCCGGGCAGCAGCACTAAGAAATATTATCTTTGGGCGGATAGCGGTTATAATTCCGACACGCTCTTTTCTATTCCGCTTGAATTTACAGTTACAGGGCCTTCCGATAATAAATCAGTCACGCTGACAGTGTATGATGCCGCGGTTGTAGGGCATGTCACAGGAACAGTAGCAAATCCCAGCGGGTATCCTAAGACGTCTGCTCTTGGTGTTGCCGCCTTTAGCGTGGGCAGCATGAATAAGGAAAAGATGAAATATATCGATTCTGTGAGCCACGCCGATCCGGATGAAGTTACGGGTGCCTACGATCTAAGTGTTCCCCCCGGAAGTAATTACGATGTTTACATGGTGGTGCGGCATCAGGAGGATAACAAGGTTGTGCAGTCTTTTACTATGAGGCAGAAATTGGCTGGTGTAGCCCCCGGGAGTACGGCTCAGGACTTTAGCTATACATCAGTCGGCGGCACAGTTACGGGAGTGGTTACTTATAATGGTCAGCCGGTATTGATGGCAAAAGTATTTATAGAAGACAGCGGTAAAAATTTACTCGGCTATGCCGATACCGACCAGAACGGCGTCTACCATTTCTACAACATCCCGGCCGGAGATTATACCGTCAGCGCGTGGCATCCGGATTGCGGTGATAGCAGTGATGTCATCGCCGCGGGCGTTGCGGACGGGGTAGTGAAGGATGAGGTCGATATTGAGTTCATTGCTCCCGGTTATAATGTTATAGTCGACAACCGTGATGCCGGTTGCAGCATAACAAGCGGCTGGTGGTCTGCGGTATCGACTAGTAACTATGGAGTCGATTATTTTGTAGCTGAAAAAGGCACTGGCTCTAGCAAGGTAACGTGGACGCCTGATCTGCCCACAACAGGTAACTATGAGGTGTTTGTATGGTATATAGCGAATTCCACAAGAGCCACAAACGCCACCTATACAATTAATCATGCCTCCGGCAGTTCTTCAATGCAGCTTAGTCAGCAACTGAATGGCGGTCGATGGGTGAGTATAGGCACATATAGATTTAATCAGGGTGCCTTAGGGAGTGTGCAGCTTAATGACCTGGCAAATGGTAAGTTGAGCGCGGACGCTGTAAAGTTTGTATATAAAAATAGCTATATGGATGCTATAGTCGACAACCGTGATGCCGGTTGCAGCATAACAAGCGGCTGGTGGTCTGCGGTATCGACTAGTAACTATGGAGTCGATTATTTTGTAGCTGAAAAAGGCACTGGCTCTAGCAAGGTAACGTGGACGCCTGATCTGCCCACAACAGGTAACTATGAGGTGTTTGTATGGTATATAGCGAATTCCACAAGAGCCACAAACGCCACCTATACAATTAATCATGCCTCCGGCAGTTCTTCAATGCAGCTTAGTCAGCAACTGAATGGCGGTCGATGGGTGAGTATAGGCACATATAGATTTAATCAGGGTGCCTTAGGGAGTGTGCAGCTTAATGACCTGGCAAATGGTAAGTTGAGCGCGGACGCTGTACGGTTTTTGTTTAAATAATGATAGATTGAATAAGGTGATATTTTTGTGTAAAATGGGGACAATGGTTTGTCCCCATTTTACTTAATATGGAAGGATTAAATTGTAATGCTGTGAATATACCAAACGATATATTGACAAACAAAGCTTACCACGAAGATGATTTTTTGTATAATAAGCTCATACTGAGAACTATATCCAAATATAGGAACGTTGAGACTTTGGTTTTCAAGGATAATCCGGTTTTTATATATAAGTTAAAAAAAATCACTCTAAAAATAAAAGCTTATCTCCCTTCTACCAGCTATTCTTTAACGAACGAAATATTTATTCTTGCTAAGAATGAAAAATCTCCATCCTTAGAGATAGTTACTAATAATAATAATAATAAATTTATAGAAGCACTAACAAAAAATGTAATGCGCTCATCCAGAGCCACTTATATTATCGATCTTAAAAAAGATAATAAAGCACTTTTTTCAAATATGGCTGATTACAAACGCAGAAACATCAAAAGTGCTGAAAAGAAGGGCGTGTTAGTGATCCGCGATATAAATGATGCCATATTCAATGCATGGTGGGCTATATATCTGAAGACAGTTAAGAGGGGTAGATTCGTTCCTGAAGATAAAAAATTTGTGTGGGCACTATTAAGCAAAAAGGCGTGCGAGCTTTTCACGGCCTGGAAGGATGATCGGTTATTAGCAGGTGCTGTGGTTTCGGTTAATAACTATCCTTTCTATTATATAGGAGGGTCAGCTAAGGACGATCCCGAACTTAACGCCTCTTCGCTGGTGCATTGGCATATAATAGAGCATTATAAAAAGAAAGGTTACGACATTTATGATATGGGGGGCGCTTTACTTGATGTTGGTCACGGTCCAACTCGATTCAAGAAGTCATTCGGCGGGGAGTTGCTCAAAACCGTACATTATAAAATAACATTGAATCCATTATTTGCCAAAGCTTTGGGAATTATTAGGCACATATACTATGACGGATTAAAGCGATCTGCTTTCTAGAGTCTATGATAAAAAAAATAAACGAATACTTAAAATTAATAATCAGCAAAATTTTAAGTTTTCTCGTTTCAATTATTCCTCTGCGTCTTGCTATAATGATGCTACCGCGGAAACTTTGTTTCTTTGGGCATGTCATAAGTGATGACAAATTGCCAACTAGAAAACTATTCAGGTATCCTTCATTTAAAGAGCTCGAAAAATTTATTAACCTGATGCAAGCTTCGGGTTACGACTTTGTATCATATAGGAACTATATAAAAAAAGATAATAAAAAGAAGGTGCTGCTTACCTTTGATGATGGGTTAAAAGAGATATATACCCAGCTGCACCCTTATATGTTGAGGAGACGCATCCCTTATATGGTCTTTATCCTTACTGAGACGTTCAAAAAACCGGATTTTATGACTAAAGAATATGAGGCATGTGTATCTCACGAGAAAAAATGCTTTTTAAATCTCGAAGAAGTAGTAAAGTTAAAAACAGATGGTGTGGATATTGGTTTTCATACAAATACACATTTTAGAATATCTGATGATACCAAAACAGCCAGCGCCGACATGTTAAAAGAAATAACTATAGATAAGGAATACGAAGATATTTTTACCAAACCTTTAGCATTTGCTTATCCTTTTGCTGCTCCAAAAAAATATGAAGAATTTGATGCCATATTAAGTAAGGCGGGGTTTGAAAATACTTTTGATACTAAGTGGTGGCTAAGTGATTTTAAAAATCATTTTTTCCGATGGCCTATGGATATCAAAAATGAAAAAATAAAATGTGAAAATTGTATTATATTCCACATTAAGAAAATTATTATAAAAAGATTATTACCGTTGTATATTTTAAGGAATTAATATGTCCGATCAATTGATTAGGAAAACGGGTAAGGGTGTAGCTTGGAATATGCTGGGGCAGGCGATACAGCAGGCTATAAGTTTTTCTATGATCCTAGTCTTGGCTAGGCTACTTGATCCTAAAGATTTTGGTATTTTCGCAATGGTATTAGTATTTACGGAGTTTGTAGGACCTTTGAGGGAATGGGGGTTCCAAGCGGCTTTGATCCAGAAGAAAGAGATAGATGAGGAGTATAAGAGCACCGCCTTTTGGGCTATGTGCGGCACAGGCCTTTTCTTGTATCTAATCTCAGTAGCTTGTGCCAGCCCGGTTAGTTTATTTTTTAACAACAATCAACTTAAAAATATCCTGCCTGTAATAGCTGTAAGTTTTTTGCTAAGTCCCTTTGGAGGTGTCCAATGGGCCATGCTCAATAGGGAGATGAAGTTTAAGGTTTTAGCTATTCGCAATACGGTAGCGGCGTTGGGTTACGGGATAATTACATGCGTTTTAGCATTTAAAGGTTTTGGTGTTTGGGCTCTTGTTTGGGGTTTTGTTATTCGTGAATTACTTTGGTCGGCAATTTTTTGGGTAGTATATGACTGGCACCCATTGTTTAAGTTTAATAAAGCGAAATTTAAAGAAATGATCAGATTCGGTCTTAATTGTATCGGCTCCAGCATACTAGGCAGGATCATCGATAACATAGATAATCTTTTTGTTGGAAAGTTCCTCGGAGCGATTAAACTGGGTTACTATAATTTGGCTTTTAATACAGTTTCTCAGCCGAAAACTAAATTTGTTTATCAGATAACGCGAGTTATTTTCCCAGCCTACTCACTTATTCAGCATGATGATGAAAAGATGAAGACTGCTTATCAAAATACTATTAAAGTGATTATGATGGCCATAACCCCGCTCCTTGCCATACTATTCGTTTCTGCAGATAGTTTCGTATCGGTATTTTATGGTAGTAAATGGTTGCCGGCAGTACTACCTATTCAGATAATGTGTTTTTATGCTTTTTTACATACAATAGCAAACCCTGCAAGCTCTGTATTTTTAAGCAAAGGTAGGCCTGATATAGATTTAAAGATAGTATCTGCACGTCTTTTTCTTTTAGTGATTTTTTTATATGTGGGTGTCTGGTACGGAATAGCAGGTGTTGCAACGGCCGTTTTACTACATTCTATCGTAACATCTCTGCCTACATTATATTTTGCGAATAGATTACTCAAGATAGATAACCGCAGATTTTACCTAACTGTTTTAAGATATGTATGTATATATTTTGTGATTATTGCCTTTATAGCTAAAATAAATAGCCTACCATTCTTACATGTCGCATACTTGATAAAAATATGGCAGCTTCTTATAAATATTTCTTTAGGCTTGAGCGCGTATTGTTTGATTATGTATGTTTTTTTCAGAGACGATTTCTTTGTGATCTTTAAGTTGGCTAAAAAAGTATTTCTTAAGGATAGGTAAGCGTGAGCAAAAACTATAACTACGATAAGCTTGGATCGTTTGTTTCATACATTTGGCTTCTATTCGCCGGTACAATGGTTGCCCGATTGTTCTACCCACAAAATATTTCATTGCAAGATAACTTTGCTACTGGGGATAGGTTTAATCAGATATTCTTCGGGGTTTTAATTATTGTTAACTTATTTATTATAGCTAAGCGTTGGGCGATAATCAAAAATAGCGCCTTAAAAAATTGGCCATTACTGCTGCTAGTGGGCTATGCTTTTTTATCTATAGCATGGTCAAGCTACCCTTTAGTTTCCCTGCGTAGGTGTCTGCTATTCTTTGGTTCAATTGAAGTGGCTTTTGTGATAGCGTCACAGGAAGAAGGTGTAAAAAGTTTTTTCACCATAATGTATTATCTTCTTCTCACTATTAGCATAGCTTCTCTTTTTGTAATAATTTTAATGCCCCATATAGGCATTGATTATCAATATGGAGGTGCCTGGAAAGGAATATTCACGCATAAAAATAGTTTTGGTAGACAAGCCGTGATAGGCAGCTTATTTTTTCTGTTTTTTTTAATGCCCACCGAATATCGTAAAAACAATATTGCGTGCGTCCTTTTATTTTTACTTAATGTTTTATTTACCGTAAAGGCTAGCAGCGCGACAGCGTTAGTGGCTTTTTTTATTATGATAATACTTTTTTTCAGTCCAATTTTTATTAAAAATAGTAAAATGGAAAACTTTTGGATTTTTATTGCTATGTTGATAATTGTTCTTTTTTGTGCTGCTAAAATATTTGAGGGCCTGTTTTTTAACGAGTCGCTATTTAAAAATGTTGTTTCTGCACTTGGTAAGGACACGACTCTTACGGGACGTACTTATATTTGGAGCCTCATGTTCAGCATAATAAGACAGCATCCTATATTAGGGTGTGGATTTGGCGGATTTTCTCTTTTTTTGCAGAATAATTTGCTTAATAGTTTAGGGTGGGTTGCTATGCATCCCCACAATGGATACCTAGAAGTGCTGAATGAGCTTGGAGCGGTTGGCAGTGTATTTTTCTACATATTTTTCATAGATACTTGGCGGCGCAGCATACGCTTATTTAGGTATAATTATTTTTTCGGCGTATTATGCTTTTCCGTGGTTGCATTAGTGTCATTATATAATATCGTAGAATCACCTTTAGTGGATACTTATTCTATCCTGTGGTATATTTTTTGCTTCATATATGTATTATCTGCAAAAATATTAAACAATTCTGACGAGGCAAATTAACTATATGCTTAAAGTCTCCGTCATAGTCCCCGTGAAGAATGAGGCGTCAAGTATAGCGGTGTTGCTTGATGCGCTTTTGTCTCAATCCAGACTGCCTGATGAAATAGTTATAACCGACGGTGGCTCTACGGACAATACTGTGCAGATAATAAATAGCTATGCAAAAAAAAATGATTTTATAAGGCTTATTTGTCTGCCACATGCTTTTGCTGGCAAAGGTCGTAATACTTCAATAGCACATTCAAAAAATAACATTATTGCTTCAATAGATGCCGGTTGCGTACCTGCGCAGAATTGGCTAGAAGAATTGATTGAACCGTTTGAAAAAGATTCTTCTACGGATATAGTGTATGGCATGTATAGGCCTATGCCTAAAACTTTGCTTGAAAAATGTTTTGTGTTAACTACAGAGCCCATAGGTTTTACTATTTCGGTTGTGTCTATGGCCCACAAAAAAGAGGTTTGGGAAAAAGTGGAAGGGTATCCTGAAAATTTGCGTACTGTACAGGATACGGTATTTTTATCAAAAATAAAGCGTGAAAAGTTTAAGGTGCAATACAAAAGCAGCGCGATTGTTTACTGGCAACCTAGATCGACAATTTTAGGGTTTTTTAAGCAGTTTTATTGGCAATCTAAAACGAATGGTTATTTGGGACTGAGAAAAATGTTTTATATTCGAAAGATTGCATTTGTGTCACTCGTTTTAGTTTTTCTTATAGCAGGAACGTTGAAAAATCATATGTTTTTATTGATTGTCGCACTGCTTTATATTGCATGGATTTTTATTGCTGTAGTGACACATTATGATTGGTTTAAACAAGTATGGAATAAACCGAAGGCATATTTGATTATACCAGCGACGGTAATAGCCAGAGATATGTCGCAAATATGTGGTTTTTTTTCCGGAGTTGCCAAGAGAATAAAAGAGCGGTTGATTGGACATAGCTTGCCATAATTTTTTAACAAATTAACTATATGCTTAAAGTCTCCGTCATAGTCCCCGTGAAGAATGAGGCGTCAAGTATAGCGGTGTTGCTTGATGCGCTTTTGTCTCAATCCAGACTGCCTGATGAAATAGTTATAACCGACGGTGGCTCTACGGACAATACTGTGCAGATAATAAATAGCTATGCAAAAAAAAATGATTTTATAAGGCTTATTTGTCTGCCACATGCTTTTGCTGGCAAAGGTCGTAATACTTCAATAGCACATTCAAAAAATAACATTATTGCTTCAATAGATGCCGGTTGCGTACCTGCGCAGAATTGGCTAGAAGAATTGATTGAACCGTTTGAAGAAAATACCGCGGTTGAGGTAGTATACGGCCTATGCAAACCTGCTCCAAAGACTTTGCTCGAAACATGTTTTGTATTATCAACAGAACCCGATGGGTTTAGTACCTCTGTAGCTTCCATGGCCCACAAAAAAGAGGTTTGGGAAAAAACGGGAGGCTATCCTGAGGATTTAGGAAGCAGTGAAGACACTATATTTAAATCAAAGATATGCGATATGGGATTTAAGACAGCTGTCAATGACAAGGCGCGTGTATATTGGCAGGCGCGATCAAGAATCTCGGATTTTTTTAAACAATTTTATGATCAGTCAAAATCTAGCGGATATCTTAGCTTGAGAGCTTGGTTTCACATTCGAAAGATTATTTTTATTATAACGGTGATTTTTTTTGCGGTCATAGGCATGACAAAGTATAGGAACTTGTTATTTTTTGCATTACTTTTATATATTATATGGATAGGTTTTACAGTGACAAAACATTATGGTTGGTTTAAAGGTATTAAATGTGAGATGGGAACGTATTTTATTTTGCCGATCGTGTTTATTGTAAGAGATGCTGCTCAGATATCAGGATTTATTTCCGGAATAATTAGAAAAATGAGGAATAGGTCGCTTTATGGCAGTTAAGCTATTTATAGTTTATCCTACAGATCCTCTTGGCCCAAAGATGGGTGGTATTGAAACATTTATAAAAGATTTGATCAGGCATTCCCCTGCGGATATTGACATTAATTTTATAGGCATAAGTTCTGATTGTATCAATAGGCGTCCCGGACAATGGTTAAAATTAGAGATAGACGGCAGAGGGTTCAGATTTTTTCCTGTTTTTTATGAGAAAGACGAGAATAGGAAAAGGCTGATCCCGTTGTCTCTGCGTTTCGCGATTGCACTTAAACTTTCTTTGCTTAGGATAGAGGGTGCTGTTATTCTTTGTAATAGGATCGAGTCTATAGCGGCGTTGCCAGCTAATAATAGTCCCCGGATTGCCGTTGTTCACCACAATGCTAAAGAGCAGATAATCCAACAGAAAGGCGAAAGCCTTTGGACGAAGTTCCCTTTTTTATATAATCTTTTTGAAAAGAAAGCATTCGCTTCGATCGAGTGTATTTATACTGTAAGTTCCAGCTCTCTAGCTTATTATAAGTCACGTTATCCTAATCAGGCAGAAAAGTTTTTGCGATTGCCAGTTTGGGCAAATGATACAATGTTCCAATCATCAGATGAACCGAAGCGCTCAATAAGAGAGAAAATAGTTTCACTGGGCTATCTTTTGCCGGTGGAATATAAATGGATCTTGTTTGCGGGAAGACTGCAAAAGGTAAAGGAGCCCCTCAAACTAGCGGATGTGTTTTTTGAATATAGTAAAAACTGTAAAGATGTATGCCTGATCATACTTGGAGAAGGGGATCTGCGGAAAGATCTTAGTGAGTATATAGCTAAATTCTCAAACAAAAATAATGTTTTTTTACTCGGCGAAGTTAACCAAAATATACTGGCAGGTTTTTACAACGCGGCAGATGCTTTTTTATTAACCAGCGATTCGGAGACAGGCCCTAGATGCATATTGGAAGCTTTGAGGTGTGGATTGCCCGTAGTTTCTACAGATGTAGGTGATGCGCGAGTATTTATTAAAAATGGTTTTTCGGGAGAGGTTGTAGCTACTTTTTCTGCAGCAGATTTGGTGATTGCCTTAAGGAAGGTCCTGGATAATCCTGGTGTATATACGAAAGATAATTGCGTTAATTCCGTAAAAGAATATACTCCTCAAAATGTTCTGGAGCCTCTTTATAAAATGATCAGAAAACTATATGCTGAGAAATACCGCGAAGCAGAGAAAGTTTTTTTGTGCGGTATCAGTATTGACAATGTTTGCATGCAGGAAGCTATTGAGAAAATAGAAACCTTTATAAAAAATAAAAAACCCGTCTATGTGGTTACGCCAAACGTCGACCACATTGTGAAGCTGCAAAGCGATGATAAGTTTAAGGAAATTTACTCAAAGGCCTCATTAATTCTTGCCGATGGTATGCCGCTTATGTGGGCATCTAAATTCCTGAGAACCCCTATTAAAGAACGAGTGCCGGGATCAGACTTGTTCCCAGAGGCATGCAAGATGGCTAACGAGCGCGGATATAAAGTGTTTCTTCTCGGAGGAAGCCCGGGTTCAGCTCAAAAATCAGCCGAAGTTTTAAAAAAGATGTATTCCGAAATTCGAATAGCCGGGGTTTATTCTCCGCCGTATGGTTTTGAGAATAACGCAGATGAAAACTCAAAAATAGTTAATATGATCAAAGACTCGCGTGCGGATATTTTGTTTGTGGGTCTTGGCGCCCCGAAACAAGAGAAGTGGATTTATCTGCACAAAAATGAGTATCAGGTTCCGGTTTCAATTGGCGTAGGGGCTAGTTTTGAATTTATTTCCGGGATGATTAAGCGCGCGCCGCGTTGGATGCAGAAGTCCGGTCTTGAATGGTTTTGGCGTTTAATGATGGAGCCAGGCCGACTGTGGAAGAGGTATTTGGTAGATGACACAAGGTTCTTCAGGCTAGTTTTTAAACAGCGATTTCATAAATAAAAGGACATTTTACTATGCTTCGAAAGTTTCCAGTAGCCTTCTTCTTATTGGCCCTGGGATTATCATTGAACGTGGTATATACTTTTTGGATTGTTCCGCTGGGAAGAAATGATACATTTATTCTGGAAACAAAATATTCCGGTGAAAAGCCCCAAGTTTTTATTAATGCTGATTCGCGGGAATATATTACTATGGCGATTAATCTAAAAAACGGGAAAGGGCTTGCCTACCCGCTTGAAAATCCACTACCCACGGCATACAGAATGCCGGGATTCCCGATACTCCTCAGTTGGATTTTTATGTTATTCGGAACTAAGATTTCTGTTGCTTTATTTTTTCAATGCATTTTGCTAACAGGAATATTTGGCATGGGTTACCTTTTAGCCCGCATGTTTTTTACAAAATCAGTGGCTTTGGCAAGCCTTGGAGTCATGACAGTATGGCCTAATCTAAAATTTTATGGATGTGCATACTTAGGTTCTGAAACCCTGTCGACCTTTTTGTTTTATGCGTTTCTTCTATGTGTTTTTAAATGGGAAAAGCATAAGTTTTTCTTGGGATGGCTCTGCGCAGGAATATTATTTCTGGGAGGGGCTATTTATAGCCGTCCCGATTTCATACTATTTATTCCGTTTTTTATTATTTGGCTGGCGCGGCATCATCGTGCTAAATGGCGTGCAGCATTCTTTGCGGGGATAACAATTATGTTCATGCTTGCTCCCTGGGCGATCAGGAATTTTTACGTTTTCAATAAATTTATTCCCACAACTACTGGTCTGGGAGTCGTATTGGAGGGGTGTTATAATCCAGATACTTTAAGAGACAACCCAGGCGGATGGCGTGGTGAAGATAGCGCAAAAAAGCCGAATTCAGAATGCGGGAAAAATAATAATGATGAAATTAGCCTAAACAAGTTTCACATGCAACGAGGCATGGAATATTTGGAAAGATTAGATGTTTCTGATTGGCCACGCCTTTTATTTTGGAAATTAGCAAGGTTATGGTTTCCCGCACAACGTTTTGTGCGAACAGAGTCCGGAGTTATTTCTCTGAAACATACCATAACAAATTTTAAAGTTTTCTTATCAAAACCATATTATGCGATTAATGGATTGCTGATCGTTTTGTGTTTGCCTATTTATATTCTTTTTTGGGTTAGGTTTTTCCTGTGTTTAAGTAATTTCCGGAGCAATGAATTATTAATATATTTTTTCGTATTTGTTAATTTAATAGCTATTTTATTTTGGGGTTCGTTAAGATTCCGTTTTGTTTTTGAGCCTTTTATTGTAATTTTTGGATGCTCTATGTTGCCTGGGCATAAAATAGGACATGAAAAATCTGTATGAAAGTGATCTGCTCAAATAATTATTCCCTGGAAAAATCCAAAGAGCTTTGGGAAAAAGGTCAAATGCCAGATAACCACATGTGGGGCGTGAATTATCTGGGAAAATACGGCATTGTCGCCGATATCCTGCCATTCTCCAAATATAAGCTTCTTCGAAAAATCTCACTGATGTATTTTACCGGTGACCTTGATCAGCAGGTAAGATTGGCGCACCGCGTATTAAAAACAAAATACGATTATATTTATACTGCTCAGCAGAATACTATATGGCTTATGACCTATGTCAGAAAGATTTGGAAACGCATCCCTCCTATAATAGCCGTTCTGCACTCCGTCCCGCATTTTAAGAATAAATTTTTCAGAAAGATGCTATTTGCTCATATAAATAAGATAGACAAGATAATATGTATATCCAAGAAGAACTATGATCTGCTGATTGGCGAAGCGGGCTTCTCTTCCCGGAAGGTATGGTATTCAGAAGAGGGGGTAGACCTGAATTTTTATAAACCAAAAAAAGTGAATAGAGATATTATATTAAGTGTAGGCAAGACTCTCCGTGATTACAGAACGCTATGTGAAGCAATGATAGGCGTCGACAAGAAGTGCGTTATTGTCTGTGATAAAAAAGACGTTCGCGGTATAGATGCCAAAGCATATCCTAATGTAGAGTTTGTTACTACCTACTTATCCTATCCTGACCTGTTCGCTCTCTATGATCGTGCCATAGCAGTTGTGGTTCCGTTGCAAAAAATTCACCGCAAGTATGGAATAACCTCAGTCCTGGAAGGTTTGGCGATGGCCAGGCCTGTTATTATGACTAAAAATGAATATATTGACGTAGGGCTGGAAGAATATAACTGCGGATTATTTTGCGGCAAAGAGGACGTAGATTCAATGAAACGCCATCTCCTATTTCTGATAAAAAACGTTAATATTGCTGACGATATGGGAAGCAGGGGCAGAAAGCTTATCGAGGAGCGTTACGATTCGGCGGTATTCGCGGATAAGTTGGCGCAGGCTATAACTAAGAACTGAGCTTATTTGACGGTAATCAAATACCATGGCGCATCATTGTTGTTATCCTGCGCGATGCCCCCAGAGTTATCCAGCCCGTTTATTTTTAAAGCCGCATTTCTATCGGATGATATTATTGGTTTCGTGCTTTTCAATAAGACCGGCGCCTGCCCCCATGAAAAAGTCTTACCGTCAAGCCATCCGCTCCCGGAATTTTTTATAGGACCAACACTAAATATGCAGATAGTGCTACTCGCGATCAGGGGAGTTAATTTTGGCGAGAATATAAACATAGCTCCATCGGAAGAAGATTTGATTTTTAGAGGAGACAGCGTATATTCCCTGTCTTTTATGGCGCCAACAACGCCTCTTAACAGTTCGTGGTCAAAAATAGCCACGCCGCCCTCAACATGGAATCGCGAGAGGATGGATTTGTTATAGATAAGACTACCTATCGAACAAAGAAGGAGTTGTTGGGTGTTTGGCGCTATGTCAAAGTAGTTCACTATTTTATCCGTTGTAATAGGCACGCCTGCAAATGCAAATTGAAATAACGCGTCCCAATCATTTTTTAGTGCCTCGCAGGCCAATAGCGGCGGTGTCTCGTAAGCGTATTGGTTGGGATAACAGTGATTCCACTCGGTTATAGTGTATGGCTTGGCCATCGGCGCATTTGTTTTTATCTCTCCTATAAGGCTGAGAGACTTATCTGAAAATATTGACCGGCCGGCGATCTTAAAATCATTATCATCCCATGCTTGATTAGGGAAATATGGATGATCCCAATATACGTGAGTATCTATGAAGTCGCACGATTCCTGGGCCACATGGCTTGAATATTGACTGCCGGTTATGGGTGATTTAACGCCCACATCTTTTTTTAGGAAATCAGTCATCTCTTTAAAATATTTTTTTTCCAGATCAGTATAAAAGTTTTCCGCATCTTGTACAGTCTGTTGATTATAAAACTGTCTGATTTTATAGATCGGCCGCTTGGCGCTAATATCCGCAGCGGTCCCATATTTTATCTTAAGCCACTCACGCCATTTTTTATCGAGTTCTTTCACATAATCGTCTGGGAGAGGGTCTTTTTTTAAACCGTAGATCGTTCCATTGAGGATATTGGAACGCCAGTAATATACTATAGAGTTTTCGTTTGTGATCTCCACCAGCGCCATTGCAGGATCGTCGCAGTATCGCAAATTTGTGTACTTATTTTTATGCGTAAGCAGGTCTCTGGCGTACTGTTCCTGCAATTTTATTAGCGTAGGGTCGAACATAGAGGCAGGCTTTGCCGCGGCTTTTAGAGCGTCCGCATTTACCACGCCATCCGCCTTAACAAAGCGTCTGCCGACCAGAAGATTCATATCTATATAAATGCCTCGGATCTTTAGCTGATATATAAGGTAGTCCAGCTTCTCAAGCTGATCTTCGTTGAGAATGCCGGTTTTTTTCATCTGCGTATCTTTTATATCTGCGCAAACATCTTTAAATATGCCGCGAGGCTCAAAAGAACTATCCATATTGTGCAACCGTACGGCATTGAACCCGAAGAAAGCTATGCGATTGGCGAGCATTTCAGCCTCCTCCTTAGAGGGGAAGCAAGCTGAAAAACACAGATTTGTCCCCCAGAACCTTGCTCGTGTCCCGTCCTCGAAATAAAAATGGCCGTTTTTTACTTTAACGAAGCCGTGCTTGCCGGCAGGCGCATCTAAAACAAGCTTGCCGATATTGGCGGGGGAGTTAGGGTCGAGTTTTTCGGATAGGACGAATGGATACCACTCATTCGATTCGGATGCAAGAGAATACGATATACATAAAATAAAAAAAAGGATTAAAAATATAAGTCGTATATAGCGCATAAAATGATTATAGCATATGGGGAAGGTGACGGGTAGCAGGTTTTGTACAAAAATTTGCCTTTGAGGCAATTGTATGATATAATCGCTTCAGATATTGAAGCGATTAAGCTGTATAATCGCTTCAGGAGGATCAGGCCAATGAGATATATCTGGGAGTACAAAAACTGGTTTGACTTTAAATACGATGAAACTCTTTTGCTTAAACCCTTAGGCAGATTGCGTATCCTGCAGGGTAAGCTATTGGGGCGCGTCGCGTCCCTTAATATCAAGCTTGAAACCGAGGCGCAGGGAGCTATCCTGGTTGAGGAAGCCGTTCGGACCGCGGAGATCGAAGGACAAAGGCTTAACCGGGATGCGGTTCGTTCATCGGTGGCTGTCAGGCTCGGCATGCCGCGCGGCGTCGGCGCGCACGATAGGAACATTGACGGCCTTGTGGATGTATTGCTGGACGCGGTGCGTTGTAATGATAAGCCTTTGACATTGGAACGGCTTAACGGCTGGCATGCGGCGCTATTTCCTTCGGGTTATTCCGGGTTAAGAAAGATCAGGGCCGGGAAAATACGCGGCGATGAGCCCATGCAGATAGTATCCGGGCCTATCGGAAAAGAAAAGGTGCATTTTGAAGCGCTGCCAAAAGACCGCCTTCATGAAGAGCTGCGGTCTTTTTTGAAATGGTGGAATTCATCACCCGGCCGCATGGATGGGATCTTACGCGCGGCGACAGCCCATTTGCGTTTTGTGACGATACACCCCTACGAGGATGGTAACGGCCGGTTGGCTCGCGCAATAACCGATATGGCCTTAGCCCAGGATGAGAAAGTAAAAGTCAGGTTCTACAGTGTTTCTTCCGAGATAATGCGTTCCAGGAACGAGTATTACAAAATTCTGGAAGATGTACAAAGGCGCAGGGTCGACGTGACCGGGTGGTATCTGTGGTTTATTAAATGCGTCACCGCGTCTATCGAACATTCCAGGGATATTATTGCCGATGTATTGATGCGTATCGACTTCTGGAATCAGCATGCCGAGACCCAGTTAAATGAGCGCCAGAAGAAAGTTTTGAACCGCATGCTGGAGGCGGGGGCCGGGAATTTTACGGGTGGTTTAACGACGCGTAAATACGTGAGTATCGCAAAGGTGAGCCGCGCCACCGCGTTCCGCGAAATAGCGGATATGCTTAATAAGAAGGTATTGCGGCAGCTGTCCGGCAAAGGCCGCAGCGTCCATTATGATTTAGTAAAGCCGCGTTCAGGCGATGGGGGTTTATGAAAAAAATACAGAGAAGTTACGGTTGGGTGCCGGATGTACCGGACCAGAGGGATTACCTATATAGCGCGATAAGGCCGGTTGTAAGATTACCCAGAAAAGTGGATCTGCGCGAAGGATGTTCTATCGTCGAGGACCAGGGCAATCTTGGCAGTTGTACGGCGCAGGCCTTAGCCGGCAATCAAGAGTTCTTAGATAAAAAGGCGGACCTGTCG
>JAQUMG010000005.1 GCA_028718265.1 Candidatus Omnitrophota bacterium | reverse complement strand
TAATCGTAATCGGAAGTTACTACATATCAACTAAAGAGTCCGGAATATTAATCTACGGATTATGTATAGCGTGGCTTTTGTGGGTGCTCCTTATTGAAGAGAAGGCCGTTTCAAAAAGTATCCTTCTAATTGCGTGCAGCGCCGTAGGAGTAGCCATAACCGCAGCTACTCTGCTTTACATAGGAGGAGGAATATCAAACATCCTTGCTTCATTGCAATGTTGGGTAGGTGCAATCCCAACAAACCAATATGCCATCGAATATCAATCGGGTCCATGGTACTATTTTTTGCAAGGATTCTGGATAGTGAGCCCTGTGAGCATGCTTTTATGCTTTATCGGAATTATAGGAACGCTATCGGCAAACGAGCGCTTACAAAACATGGACTCGTTATTCAATGCCACACATCTTCGGGCGATTCGCGGAATTGTTCTCTTGCTAATAGTGGTCATGACAATCGCCATGGCCACGCCTCACTTTCAGAATCTGCGGTACGTTAGCGTACTATATGCCCCTTTCTATCTAATAAGTGGCTTAGGGCTTTGGTATATTATTTCTGCTGCGAAATCTATGCGAAAAGGTTCTTATTTTCATATGGCAATCACGCTTATCGTGTTCACGCTAATTTTTATGGCAATAAGAGATTATAATGCCTTCGAAAAAATATTCATTCGAACGGGAATTAAGGACGTCTCTATTAAGATGTTGAGGGATTATTCCCGTTGATATCGGCAGGTTTTTTTATATTGTATACGCTCAAGGCTCTATCGATTTTCCTGAGAATGCCTTTCAGTACTTCGCCGGGCCCGATCTCATAGAATTCACTTATGCCGTCTTTCATCATCAGTCTAATAGAATTTTCCCAAAGAGTCCTGTGGTTTACCTGCAGGGCAAGATTCTTTTTTATTGTTTCGGGGTCGTTTATATAAGCAGCTGTGACATTACTGATAAACGGTATTGCGGGTTTGTTGAAATTGATCTTATCAAGCTCTTTACTTAGCCTGTGGCTTGATTTGCTCATCAGCGATGAATGAAACGGGCCGCTTACGGCCAGCGGAATGCTTTTTGCGGAGTGTTTTGCTTTCGCAACGTCCATTGCTTTGTCGATGCTGTCGGAGCGCCCTGATATTATTACCTGCCCCGGGCAATTGAGATTTGCGATTTCGCATCCGGAGATTGTGCAAATTTCCTCCACCGCATTAAGGTCAATACCTATGATAGCCGCCATCTTACCGGGATTCTCTTGCGAAGCCTCCTCCATGAACTGCCCTCTTTGTCTGACAAGCCTCACTGCTTCCTTAAACGAGATGCAGTCTGCTGCAACAAGCGCCGAGTATTCACCGAGACTCAGGCCTGCACAAGCAGCGGGTTTAATATCCCTGCCCACGCCGGACCTGAAGGCGCGAAGTATAGCTATGCTGGTGACCAATATGGCTGGTTGGCTATTTTTGGTAGTGGTTAATTCTTCGGCGGGACCTTCAAAACATAATTTTGCTACATCAAAACTTAGGATTTCGCTGGCTTCCAGAAATGTCTCTTTTGCCACAGTAAAGGTGTCATAAAAATCTTTTCCCATTCCTATGTATTGGGCGCCTTGGCCGGGAAATATGAACGCAACTTTGGACATTTTACCATTCCATGACAATGGCGCCCCATACCAAACCTGCGCCAAAAGCATCCAGGATTATTTTATCGCCTTTTTTGATCCTGCCTTCTTTAGCCGCTTCGGCAAGCGCTACCGCCGTAGACGCGCTGGACATGTTTCCGTATCTCTCAATATTCAGATATACTTTTGACGGCGGGAGATTCATTCTTTTAGCCACGGCTAATAATATCCTTATATTCGCCTGATGAGGAATTACGAGGTCCACATCGCCGCATTTTAATCCGCTGAGTGCCATGGCTTTGTTGCCGGCATCTGCCATTATCCTCACGGCCTCTTTAAAAAGCTCCCCCCCGCTCATTTTCATATAATGCAATCTCGCATCAATTGTTTCGTGAGTGGCCGGCCTGAGCGAACCGCCCGCCGGCATTTCTAAAAGAGGCGCATTCCTGCCGTCCGAACCCAAATAGACCGATAGTATTCCTCCCCTTTTTACCTTGCTCATCACGCACGCGCCTGCTCCATCCCCCAATAAAACGCATGTATTCCTGTCCTTCCAATCCGTAACAGATGACATCTTTTCCGACCCTATCACAAGCGCATTGCGATACAAACCGGATTTTATAAACTGTTCGGCAATGGCTATGCCATAAACATATCCTGCGCAGGCTGCACTTATGTCAAAACATACCGCATTAACAGCGCCTATCCTGTTTTGGATCAAACACGCTGTAGAGGGAAACTGCATATCCGGAGTTATTGTGGTTGTGATAATTAATTCTATGCCCTCCGGAGTAAGACCAGAATTTTCGATAGCCTCTTTCGCGGCTTCGGCACCCATAAATGCCGTCGCTATACCTTCCGAGGCAATACGCCGTTCTTTTATACCGGTCCTGGTCATTATCCATTCGTCTGATGTGTCTACCATTTTTTCAATATCAGCATTAGTTAAAATTTTGGCGGGAAGAAACTTGCCGGTCCCTATTATACCGACGCGTTCCTTTTTTGCTGGTTGTCTTTTTTTCAATTTTATCTCCAGTGTAAGAACTTCATTTTAGTAGCTCTCGAGCTCTTCGACGATGCGCTTATTTAACTCATTCTCCTTAAATTCAGCACCCCTCCTTATCGCATTCTTCAGGGCCTTGGGAGTCGAAGAACCATGACTTATAATCACGTTGCCGTCTACCCCCAAAAGCGGTGCGCCGCCGTATTCGGAATAATCCAGGTCTTTCCATAGCCTCATAAACGCAGGCTTGCTCATCAAGGCTCCCAGCTTCGCCAGAGGGCTGTTTTTTATCTGACTCTTAAGAAGCTTCGTAATAGCGCCGCCTATGCCCTCGGCGACTTTCAGGACTACGTTTCCTACGAAACCGTCGCAAAGCACTACATCGCATCTTCCCGTAAAAACGTCCCGGCCTTCTATATTACCGGCAAAATTCAGCTTGCTTTCCTCGAGTAACTTGTGAGTTTCTTTGACAAAATCCGTACCCTTTGTGGCCTCTTCGCCTATGCTGAGTAATCCAATCGTAGGCTTCTGTTTATTCAATATAAATTTACAATACGCATCACCCATTATTCCGTAATGCAAAAGATGAAGCGGTTTCGGATCTATGTTGGCGCCGACATCTATCATCATGGAAACACCTTTGAAAGTCGGGAATACTATGGCTATGCCCGGCCTTTCGACGCCGGGCAAAAGACCTAACCCCAGCGTAGCGGAGCATACGACTGCGCCGGTGTTGCCTGCGGAAACAAAAGCATCTGCTTCGCCGTTTTTTATAAGTTCTATGCCTACGGCAATCGACGAATTCCTCTTTTTCCGTACCGATACCGCCGGTGCCTCATCCATGGCAACGACCTCGGAAGCATGCTCTATAAAAATATTATCCGGGTATCGTTTATACCTGGAAAGTTCTCTGCGCAGTACGGTTTTATCGCCTACAATGACTACGTCATAACCATACTCCTCCGCTGCCATTATAACGCCGTCTACCACAACTTGCGGAGCACGGTCACCGCCCATACCGTCAATAGCTATCCTCATTTATATTCCTCCATAAACGACTACTTCTTTTTCTTTTCTTTTTTCTCTTTTATCTGTATAACGGGTTTTCCGTTATAATACCCGCAATTCGGGCATATCCTGTGAGGTAACTTAGGTTTTTTGCAATTAGGGCACGTGGAAAGGTTGGGCATATCTATTTTATAATGCGTCCTTCTCCATCTGCCTCTTGCTTTTGAATGTCTGCGTTTTGGATTTGGCATTTACTTCTTCCTTTTGTTCAGCGTCTAGCGTCTAGTGTCTAGCGTCTAGCATACTACTAGACGCTAATCGCTAATCGCTAATCGCTAATTTTGTGCGCGCACAGCAGTAATGGCGACCGCATCAATGACATCGTCTACGATACACCCTCTCGACAGATCACTGCATGGTTTCGTAAGGCCCTGAATAAGAGGGCCTATGGCCCGTGCGCCTGCTAGCCTCTGAACCAGCTTATATCCTATGTTTCCGCTGTCGAGATTCGGAAATATCAGCACATTCGCTTTTCCCGCAACTTTGCTGTCTTTTACGCTGGTCTTTATTTTCGCGACTTCCGGATCTAAAGCACTGTCAACCTGGAATTCGCCGTCTATTAAAATGTCCGGGACTAACCGCTTTGCTTCTTCTACCCCTTTTTTTACTTTTTCCACAAGCGGCCCCTGAGCGCTGCTTTTTGTGGAATAACTCAGCATGGCCACATGCGGCTCTTTGTCGAATAGCTGTCTGTACAACTTCGCCGAAGATATGGCTATTCCCGCCAATTGGCGCGGGTTCGGGTCCGGCACTAAACCGCAATCGGCAAAAATAAAAAGCCCGTTGTCGCCGTAATGAGAGTCTTTTATGTACATAACAAAAGAACCCGACGCCACGCTTATTAACTCGTCGAGTTCAAAGCAATGAATTGCCGCTCTTGCCACATCGCTAGTAGTATGACTGGCGCCGGCAACAAAGCCGTCTGCCAAATTCTGACTAGCCATCATTGCCCCGAAAAATACATAATTATCCGATAATATTTTTTTCGCAGATTGTTCATCAGGATATTTATTGCGGCGCTTCTGGCATAACCCTTTCGCCAGTCCGTCAACGATGCTCGATGTTTTAGGATCGATTATCTCTATCATCTTCTCGTCATACTTACCGAATTTTCGCAGGCTATTTCTGGTATCCTCAACATTCCCCAGAAAAACTATTTTTGCGATCCGTTGGTCCGCTATCTGAAAACCGGCCTCCAGAACTCTTGCGTCGTTAACTTCAGGCAGAACTACTTTTCGTAAATTTTTTTTGGCCTTTTCTCTTATAAATGCTATGGGATCCATTTTCGGCGGCTATTTCCTTTTCAGTTTTTTCTTAAGTTTTTCTTCCACGAAATCAGGAACAAAACTTTTGAGGTTCGCTCCTAAAATCGCTGCCTCTTTTAGCAGGGTGCTTGAAAGGTAGGAATATGATTCGTTAGGCATTAAAAATATTGTCTCTACTCTATCGTTTATTTTCCTGTTTGTCAGCGCCATCTGAAACTCATATTCAAAATCCGATACCATCCTCAATCCTCTTACCAATACATTTGCTTTTTTCTTCATTACGTAATCTACCGCAAGGCCGTCGAAATCGTCTATTTCGATATTGGATACGTGTTTTGTGGCGACCTTCAGCATCGACACCCTTTCACTGACCGAAAAAAGCGGTTTCTTCTGAGTGTTGTGGGCAACGCCTACTATGACGCGATCGAATACGCGCGCCGCGCGTTCTACTATATCAACGTGGCCATAAGTTACCGGATCGAAGCTTCCTGCGTACACTGCTATTTTCTTCATGATTGGTTTTCTTTCAGCCTGTAAAACGTCAACCGTATATCGCCATAACACACAGTGCGATAAGAAGTTATATTGCCGGTTTCGGTCGGCAGGATATCTTTCTTATGGTGCTCGACGACGATTATACAACGAGGTTTAAGTATATCATGCTCTCCCAGTTTAATCAAGCATTTTTTTGCCATATCCTCATAATAAGGCGGGTCAAGCAATATGATATCAAACTTTTTACCGTCATTACATAGCTTATCGATGGCCTTAAAAGCATCCATTCTGATCAAGCTTACTTTACTGCCTTCTATTCCAAGCGTCTTTAAATTTTCCTCTATCGTTTCGATGCACGCTTTTTCGCTATCGATAAACGCGGCGCTTTCCGCTCCTCTGGATATTGATTCTATGCCGAAGGCGCCGCTTCCGGCGAATATATCGAGCACTGCGGCATTGTTTACATACCCTATTATTATATTAAAGAGTGCCTCTCTTATGCGGTCTTTCGTCGGCCTTACTTCCGCATTCTTCGGCACCTTTATTAATCTCGATCTGTATTTTCCAGCTATTATTCGCATGTTATCCAACCCTCAGAAACTCCGTCTTGCCTTTATATCTCGCCGAAACAGCTTCCCGAAGATTGCGGTTGCGTTCGTCCTTCAGCCCGCTATCGTGTTCCACCAATTCAAACGCTTCTTTCCGCGCCAGCTCAAGTATTGCCTTATCCTCGATTATATCGCCGAATTTTATTTCAGGCAAGCCATGCTGTCTGGTCCCGAGTATCTGGCCCGGGCCGCGGATAGAAAAATCTTCTTCGGCAAGTTCGAAACCACTCTGCAATTGTTCAAATGCCTCAAGGCGGCGTTTTGCTTCATCGCTTTCCGGATTTGAAATAAGTATGCAATACGATTTATGTCCGCCCCTGCCTATTCTGCCGCGCAATTGATGAAGCTGTGCCAGCCCGAAGCGATCGGCATTTTCTATTATCATAACGGCAGCATTCGGTATATCTATGCCGACTTCTATAACCGTTGTCGATACCAATATATTTATTTTATTCTTTTTGAAATCTTTCATTATCTTATCTTTTTCGGCGGCCTTCATCCTGCCGTGTATGAGCGCCAGTTTAAATTCGGGAAAAACATTTTTGGCCAGATGCTCATAAACGTTTTTAGCCGAGGCCAGGTCGCTTTTACCCGTCTCTTCTATCCGCGGACAAACTATATATGCCTGGCGTCCGTTTAATATCTCTTCTTTTGCGAATTTATATACTTTGTCTTTTCTTTCTTCTTCGACCCAATATGTGGAAATGGCCTGCCTGCCTTCCGGCAGTTCCCTTATCTCCGAAATATCCAGATCGCCGTAGACTGTAAGCGCCAGTGTGCGCGGTATGGGCGTCGCCGTCATTATCAATACGTCCGCCTTAACGTCTTTTTTCCTCAAGAGCGCTCTTTGGGACACGCCGAATTTATGCTGTTCATCTATTACGAGCAGGCCGACTTTGTCAAAAGAGATGTCTTCCTGTATAAGGCTGTGGGTTCCTACTATGATGCCGGCACTTCCTTCTTTGAGCTCCTTTTTCACTTTGTCTTTTTCTTCGTCGCTCATGCTTCCGGTCAGCAATTTTACATTTATCCCTGCCGGCGCAAAGAACTCGCTTAAAGTCAGATAATGCTGCTGAGCCAATATTTCAGTAGGCACCATAACAACACCTTGAAAACTATTTTTTATAGTCAGTAACAATGCGTACATGGCCACAACGGTCTTACCGCTGCCGACCTCGCCCTCGAGAAGCCTGTTCATGGGCACGGATGACTTCATATCGCTTTCGATGCTCTTTATGGCTTCTACCTGTTCCTTTGTCAGCTCAAAAGGAAGCATATCGGTAAAATCCTCGAACAGGGACTCTTTTACTTCATGGCGCACTCCGGGAGAACGCTTTTCTCTGTCCTTCTTTATCAGGGCAAGCGCCGTCTCAAAAATAAAAAACTCTTCGAAAATAATCCGCCGCTCCGCCATTTTCAAGCTCTCGAAGCTGACGGGGAAATGTATATTGGTAACGGCAAACTTTGCGTCTGCCAATCTGCATCTGGCCCGCACCTGCGTCGGTATAACTTCTTTTATAAGATTCGCGGTGCCTTCAATGGCCCTGTTCACCAGAGAACGTAAGTACTTTTGCGTAACGTCCTGCGTGAGAGGATAAATAGGCACTATTCTGCCCATATTTACGGTATCAATAGAGCCTTCTTCTTCCTTTAAAATCTCATAATCGGGATGTGTTATCTGAAGACTTTTGAACTTTTCCACTTTACCGTAAAGTATGATATCTTCCCCCATCTTAAAGTATTTTCTGAGATAAGGCTGGTTATACCAGACAGCGTGGATATTACCCGTACCATCGCTTACTACCATCTCATAAATCAACATTCCCTTTTTGCTTTTCCAGATGCCGTGCCTTTTTATCCTGCCTTTTATGGTATAAACGTTTTCCGGCCGGACATCTTTAACGGGAACTATTTCGCTCCTGTCTTCGTATCTTCTGGGAAGATAATATAAGAGGTCGTATACCGTATATATGCCAAGTCTGGATAGCTGCTCAGCCCGGGACGGCCCCACTCCCTTAAGATATTGAATCTTGCTGGTCGATAGTTCTTTTTTTTCTTGCATATGTTTTAAACCTGTGGTAGTATTTTATCTCCATACTAAAAAAAAAGGGGTAATACATGTCGAGAATTTGTGAAATTTGCGGTAAAAAACCTGCTGCCGGCCGCACTATAATGCGTAGGGGTTTAGCTAAAAAGAAGGGCGGCGTAGGGCAGCGTATTACGGGCATAAGCCCAAGGCGCTTCCTGCCTAACCTGAAAATGGTCAGGGCGTTGGTAGATGGTAAAGTAAAAAGGGTCAAAGTCTGCACCAAATGCTTGAAAGCCGGTAAAGTAAAGAAAGCTGTATAATCAAACCAGATTTGCCTTCAAGTCCACAATTTCCAGCTGTAACGTGTCAACATCTCTCCATCTATTCATGGATGGAGTATAAGCAACGTCGATGGTAGCGCTTTCCATTACATCATCCATCATATCGCCCAATCCGAAGCCTATCGCTTCGCATGTTCTGCTGCCGTCGGTAACCCATATTTTTACCCCGTCCCGGCGCATAAACGTAGGTTTATTTTTAACCTTGAGGCCTTTGGACAAAAGAACAGGTTTGGGATTGCCCGGCCCGTAAGGCGACAGGTTCTCCAGTTCTTCAATTACATTCTTCTTTAAGAAACTGAGTGGTATTTGCATGTCGATGTTAAGACGCGGCATAAAATCGCCGACCTCCAGCATCCTGGAAGCAACGGCATTAAATTTTAATCTGAAATCACCCAGATCTTTACGCGATATCTTAATACCGCAAGCATCGGCATGTCCGCCGAAACCCAATAAAAAGTCACGGCATTCGTTGATCGCCTCGAAAAGGTGAAAATTCTTTATTGAGCGGCCGGAACCTTTTCCTTCGTTTTTATTGAACGATATCATTACTGTCGGGCGGCTGAATCTCTCCGCGATTCTTGAGGCAACTATCCCTATAACTCCGGGGTGCCACTCATCGCTTTCCAAAACGATGACTTTATCATCTTTGAAGTTTATTTCGCTCTCGACTTTTGCAATGGCTTCTGTCAGGATCGTATTTTCTATTTTTTGGCGGTTACGGTTTTCCGTATTCAAAACTTCCGCAAGATCGGCGGCTTCCTGCTCATCGTCAGTGACTAACAGGCGCAGAGCTAAATCCGCAGAACTGACCCGGCCGACGGCATTTATTCTCGGGCCTAACATATATCCTATCTGACGGCTGGATATTGTCTTACCCTTCAGACCCGCCACATCAATAAGGGCCAGTATCCCTTTCTTTTTGCTTTCATTTATTTTATCAAGTCCGTATTTGGTAAGTATCCTGTTTTCGCCTAATTGCGGAACCATATCCTGAATAGTCCCCAGCGCAACAAGGTCCAGGTGCTTCTCCATATCATAACCGCAGCCGTTTGTCAGCGCCTCGGCAAGCTTGTATGCAACGGCTACTCCGGATAGATATTTAAACGGATAAGAACAATCTTTCTGGAGGGGGTTTATAACCGCATATGCACTGTCAGGAAAAGATTCTTCGATAATTTTATGATGGTCGGTTATTATCGTGGTTATACCCAGTTTATTCAGATAGTCGACTTCTTTTTTTCCGCTTATGCCGCAGTCGACTGTTATAAGGAGAGATATTCCGCGGTTATGGGCTATTTTAACCGCTTCTTTGTTCAGGCCGTAACCTTCTTCTACCCGGTGAGGAATGTAGGAAATCACATTGCAGCCTATATCCCGCAAAACTCTCTTGAGGATTGCTGCGGCGCTGATACCATCGGCATCGTAATCGCCGTATATCATCACCTTCTCGCCTTTGGATATTGCTTTTTTTATTCTATCGACGGCTTTCCTCATATCTTTCATAAGAAAAGGGTCATGGAGGGATCCGATATCGCTTTTCAGGAAACCATTAACCGCGGCGGGTTCCGTTATGCCGCGGTTTATCAAAATCTGGGCAGTGATAGGCGTTATGCCGCATTCGTCTGCAATTTTTTTCTGCAGGATCTTATTCTCTTCCAGCATATGCCATGTCTTGCGCGGCATTATAAACCTGTTTCCTTACGCCTTTGGTTCAACTACTACGGCTGTCGGTGTTTTTCGAAGGCCGGCTATTGCGCTTTTTTGCACCTCGATTTTAACATTATCGGCGATTCGCAGGACGATTGCATTATCTTTGACGTTTATAATCGTTCCGTAAATACCGCCGATCGTAACTACTTCGTCGTTTTTGTTAAGGGCTTGCAGCATCTTCTGATGTTCTACTTCCTTTTGCTTCTGAGGCTTAATGATAAGAACGTAAAATATAACAAAGATAAGTCCCATTACTATAAATGGGCCCCATGTCGGCTGCTGGGCTGACTGTACTTGAGCTAATACCGGATACATTATTACCCCCTATACTTTTTTAAAAATCCCTCTTTAAAATCCGCGAAATTACCGCTTACAATCGCGTTTCTGATATCTTCCATAAGTTTAACATAAAAATAGATATTATGCAACGAAACTAGCCTGAGGCCGAGTATTTCCGAGGAACCTATTAAATGCCGTATATAGGCCCTGCTATATCCGCCCTTACATGTCAGACAACCGCATCCCTCTTCGATGACCCCGAAATTATTACTATGTACGGTGTTTCTTAGGACAATTTTGCCTGAT
Organism: Candidatus Omnitrophota bacterium; assembly: GCA_028718265.1. The sequence continues at coordinate 14,813 of JAQUMG010000005.1, read as the reverse complement.
TTAGTAAAAGCGGTGCCGTTTCTGCCGTTTCTGGTAGGCATAACGCAATCGAACATATCCGCGCCTTCCGAAACCGATTCGATAATATCCAGAGGCGTTCCGACACCCATTAGATAATGCGGCGATTTTTCGGGAAGAATGCCCAGCGTATATTGCGCAACTTCTCCCACAAGTTCGTCCGGTTCGCCTACGCTTACGCCGCCTACTGCATAACCGTCAAAGCCGATATCTACCAGGCGCTCAACCGCCTCTTTACGCAAATCAAGATATGTTGCCCCCTGTGCAATGGCGAATAGTAGGGGACGTCCCCGAAGGGGACACTCTGCGGCCTTAAGTTTCTTAGACGCGGTTTGCAGGGTGTCCCCTTCCGGGAACGTCCCCATAAATTCTTTTTTCGAACGCATTGCCCAGTCCGTTGTAAGCATAAGCGAAGAACGCGCATAGTCCTTCTCGGCCGGATAATGCACGCACTCGTCGAGAGGCATAATAATATCGCTTCCGAATCCTAATTGAAGCCGGACGACATCCTCGGGAGCCAGGAAATGTTTCGAACCATCCAGATGCGACTGGAACTCGACGCCCTCTTCCTTAACTTTCATCAATGTCGCCAAGCTGAATACCTGATATCCGCCGCTATCCGTCAGTATCGGCCTGTCCCAACCCATAAACTTATGGAGCCCGCCGGCCTTCTTCAGTATTTCCAAACCCGGCCGCAAATATAAATGGTAAGTATTGGATAATACTGCCTGAGAGCCGCATGCTTTTAAGTCTTCATTGGACAGCGTCTTTACCGTCGCCTGTGTAGCCACAGGAAAAAACAGCGGTGTCTTCAGCACTCCATGCGGCGTCGTAAGCTCCCCTGCCCGCGCTCGTGTATTTTTGTCTTTCGCAATTATTTTAAACATTGCCGCTACACTCCGATATTCCGCTCATGGTTCGACTTTGCTCACCATCCCTCGAACAATCCCGAGCGTAGCCGAGGGACTCCGGTAAAGTTTCGCGTTTACTTTTGTGTACTGCCTTAGCTTAGGATTAACTCGCGATATTCCGCTCACGTCTACAAAATTTCTTTACGCTTCTCGCTTCGCCAAAAAGCGGGGTCGGTGAACTCGCTGGACGCTGCCGCGTCCGCTCGTCCCGCCTTTGGCGGAACCGCTAACTTGTGTGTATAATGGCGGACACCCACCGCCCTTTTAAAAACCGCTTTTTGTCTCGCGATAAGCTAAAATTTTGAAGGCCGCTCGCTGGAATATCGCAGTTAATCCAATAGTCGTTATATGTATCCGCGTCTGCGCGGAACACACTGCCGAAAAACCACAGATACTCTTATATTGAACTTGATATTCCTCTGAGCACCATACAAAATTTAGCTTTGAGTGAGCCGAAAATCGGTTTCTAAAAGGGCGAAATTGTTCGAGGCGACGCGGTAGCGTCAGCCGAGTTATTTCGCCCCCGATTTTCGGTGAAACGAAAAGCGTTAAGAATTTTGTCAGGCGCGAAGAGAATATCAAGTTCAATACTTACCCAAATCCGCAGCGTGTTTTGAGGCATATGTGAGGTGCCGATGCGCTGCTTGAAATTGCTTCGTCGCCTGAAACGCTCCTCGCAATGACAGTAAATTTTGCGCGAGGAGAGTATCAATATTATATAATCAACATGCAATCACCGTAAGAGAAAAATCTATATCTCTCGCGGATTGCTTCCTCATACGCCTTTAATATCAACTCTCTGCCGGCGAAGGCGGAAACAAGCATCAAAAGCGTCGACTTCGGAAAATGGAAATTCGTCAAAAGCGCGTCAGTTATCTTAAATTCGTACGGCGGATATATGAAAATGTCTGTCTTTCCGCTACGTGCTTCAACTTTGCTGTCAACGGCACAGGTTTCCAGAACCCTCACCGATGTCGTCCCGACGGCAAATACCCTGCCGCCGTTTTCCTTGACGTTATTTATGCTGTCGGCTTCGCTTTTTTCAAGTTTGAATTCTTCGCTATGCATCTTATGCTTAGTTATGTCACCTGTTTTGACCGGTGCAAAAGTTCCGTAATTAACGTGTAATGTAACATGTGCCACCCCTGCTCCCTGACTCCTTACCTTATCTAATAATTCATTTGTAAAATGGAGGCCTGCTGTCGGAGCTGCGGTCGCGCCTTCTTCTTTGGCGTAAACTGTCTGGTATCTTTCCCCGTCGATCGTCTCGGCAACCCGCTTGACGTAAGGCGGCAGCGGCACACATCCGATTCGCGCCAATTCCTTATCTATATCTCTGCCCGGATATATGAATTCTACTATATTATTAGCTTCCTTCTTTGCGATAATCCTGGCCTTTAGCTCCGAATCGTCGAAGATAACTTCGTCCCGCTCTCTGATCCTGGCAGACGGTTTAAGCAGCGCTTTAAATATTCTGTTCTGGATCTTTTCCGTAAGGAATATCTCGGTCCGGCCTCCCGTCACTCTTCGGCCTACCAATCTGACATTCATGACTTTGGTATCGTTAAGTACCAATATATCTTCTTTTTTAATGTAGCCCGGAAAATCCAAAAATTTTTTATGCATAATTTTACCGGTTTTTCTGTCTAGGACCAGCATGCGGGAGGCATCTCTTGCTTCGGCAGGATACTGCGCTATCAGTTCCTTCGGCAGGGCATAATCAAAATCGGATAATCTTATCATGGGACTGCACTGGGCGCTCATTCGTTGCGTTCTACCATTAAATATTGCATATCCGCTATTGCGGCACCGGGATAATAAAATTGCAGTATATCTTTGGCGGAAAATCCCTTTTTGGACATGTAATAGGCGCCCCATTGACACATGCCTACGCCGTGCCCCCACCCCCTGCCGTTAAATATCGCCGTCTTGCCTCGTACCGTTACTTCGAAATTCGTGCTTCGTAAAATGTTAGGTCCTACGGCCAGCCTGAATTTGTTAGCCGGCACTTTCTCCTGACCGAGCAAACTAATTACATTCACGCTATCTGCCCGGCCGGAAGCGTTCTTAGCTGATACCTCTATATTTTTTATGCCATTTATTTTGTAGCCGCTATCAATAAGTTTCGTCTCTATATCGGCCAATGTCATACTTGCCGTCCACCTGAAGTGCGGCGACTGTGTACAATAATTACACGATCTTCCTTTTAAAGGCGCTATGTTTACGTTCCATAATAAAGAGGCATCTTCCGTATGGCCGCCGCAGGCGGCATGAAAATAGGCCGGCAGTACTTTATCTCTGTATACCAGTATCTTGCCTCTGGTTTCCCTTACGGCCCTATTAGTTCGATACTTTACCGACGTCCTGCCGCCGTAAACCTGCGAATATATATCGTTGCTTAAATCATAATCTTTACCCACTGATTCTATAGTCTTATAGACGGCGAATGTCCTCGACGCGATGGCTTGCGCTTTTAATGCCTCCATCGGCCAGAGATGCGATACTTCATGGTACAGCACGCCGCTTATATAATCTTCGACATCAAGATGATTTATGACCAGGAGCTTTATCTTCTCCGTCCTGATTATATCAATATCGCCTCTGAATCTTCGGCCGTTAACATACATATCTGCGCCGCCGCCTGTCTTTATCCTGACGCCGTATACATCAAATGGCTCTGACCCTATCAAAATGCCGCTTTGGGTAGGCTTAATAACGACTTTTTTCAATTCGTCACCTTCGCCGAGCGGCTCAAGCAGCGGTAACGCATATATATTGTAATGACTTTTTATCTTTAAGTTTACCTCGAGGGCATCGGTTATCACTGCGACCCTCACGGGATAGGAACCTGCATTGGTTGCCGGCGATGCTCCGACAGAAATGTCTTCCGCGGAAGCATATGCGGAAATAAGTATTGCAGAAAGATAAATTAGAAAGGAAAGTTTTCTTATCATTTTCGGCTTAAGAAATAAAATACTATAGAAAGAATCGCGCTGATAAGAAGGCATGATGTTATCGGAAAATAAAAGCTTAGGCTCTTTCTTTGAATATTGATATCGCCGGGTAAACGCCACAGAAACGGCACCTTGTCGAAAAAAAACATAAGGATCCCTATAATTGTTACGCTTAGCCCCACAAATATGGTTAGCTTTGCTAAAGCAGTCAGTTCCGGCATATCTATCTCTCCTTTTGGCTATATACGCATCCGCAGTATTTCTGTCTGTATATGCCGCTATTTCGCGCCTCTGCTTGCGCATCCCTAAATCCGCCCCTGAAATCGACGGCGATAAATTGAACGCCAAACTTACGACCACAGTCAGCGCCTATTTCCTTTATCATGTCCTGATTTTGATAAGGGCTTACCAGGAGCGTGGTTGTAAAAGCATCGAATTTAGCCGATTTCGCAGTTTCGGCTGTCTTTTCAAGCCTGAGACGCCAGCATATTCCGCAGCGCAAAGGCGATTCTTGTTTATCTCCGACTTTTCTGAAAAACTCTTCCGCGTTATATTCCCCGAATATCACCCCAAAATTATCTTTTTTGGCATATTCGGTTAAAGCCTGCCGCCTTCTTTTTTCTTCCTCGGCAGGATGGATATTCGGATTATAAAAAAATCCCGTGACCTCATTCGCGCTGTTTTTGATAAGCTCTCTGAACGGATGAATGGCGCACGGTGCACAGCATACGTGTAATAATATTTTCATAGTTGGCGTGGGGACGTTCCCCGAACCTCCATATGTTCATAGGCAAGTTCGGTAAGTTCTCTTCCCCTCGGCGTCCTCTTAAGGAAACCTATCTTAAGAAGGAATGGTTCTACTATATCCACTATGGTGTCTACTTCTTCGTTTAACGTGGCGGCAAGCGACTCTATCCCGACGGGACCGCCTTTATAGAAATCCATTATCGATTTTATGACTTTTCTGTCTATAGCGTCAAGGCCCAAAGTATCTATACCCTGGTTATCCAGTGCCTTTTGGGCTATATCTTTAGAGATGGTCCCGTCGGCTTTCACGTCCGTCCAGTCTCTTACCCTTCTCAGTAAACGGTTGGCTACTCTCGGAGTACCCCGCGCCCTTTTGGCCACTTCAAATGCGCCTTCTTCGTCGATATGGATACTAAGTATGGTGGCGGAACGTTTTATTATGTCGACAAGCTCGGCAGGCTCATAAAAATCGAGATGATAGAACATCCCGAATCTGCTGCGGAGCGGGGCGCTTAATAACCCGGACCTTGTGGTAGCGCCTATCAAGGTAAAGCGTTTCAGGTTGAATTTTATAGTCTTTGCATACGGTCCCTTATCTATTACAAAATCTATCTGGAAATTTTCCATGGCGGGATACATAAACTCCTCAACCACCTTTGACAGCCTATGGATCTCGTCGATAAATAAGACGTCTCCTTCAGAGAGGTTTGTCAGTATTCCTATCAGGTCTCCCGGCCGTTCTATGGCCGGGCCGCTTGTTGAGGTTATTTTCGTCCCCATTTCATTTGCTATTATATACGCTAACGTTGTCTTGCCGAGGCCCGGCGGGCCGGAAAAAAGCAGGTGCTCAAGCGGCTCGCCCCTTTTCTTCGCCGCCTTTATAGCAACTATAAGATTATCTACAACACTTTTTTGTCCTACAAAGTCCTGAAGAGAGGCCGGGCGCAAAGAAAGACTAAGTATATCTTCTTCGGCCTCTTCGAGGCCTATCAATCTTTCTCTTTTGGGTGCTTCCCTATCTTCCGGCATGTTTTATTTCCCCTTTTCTCTGTTTTTGTTTATATATTTCATTCAATAATTCTTCGCACGATGAGATATTTACATTCCTCCGGAGCGCTTCATCTATCATGGATTTCGCTTCCGGTTTATTATACTGAAGCTGCGTTAACACCTGAAGGGCTTCTCGTTTTATGTCTTCCTCTACCGCCACAGGTGCAGATACCGTACCGTCCTGTATGAGGCCGTATTTTCCGATCTTACCCTGCAGTTTTGCGATTATCTCCCGCGCCCTTTGCTCTCCTATGCCGGGCAAGCTTTTCAGAACGGCCATATCGCCCTTATCTATCGCGTCCGCTATTGCGGAAAAAGACAATGCCAAAGCTCTGCACGCCGCTTTGGGGCCTACACCCGAAACCGTTATAAACTTTTCGAAAAACTCTTTCTCTATATCACTGAGGAAACCTATTAAAACCGGAACTGAGCGCGACGGGTCTGATTGAAGATAATGGTATGTAACGAGGTCTATGTCGCTGTCTTCCTTCATTGTTTCGTCTATTTTCCGCATAATGACGCCGGGTACGAGCACTTCATACGATATGCCGCTTATCTCAACCAAAACGCTATTCCCGCGTTTCTGTTTTAATTTCCCGGATATTTTCGATATCATTTAATTTTTTATCCTGACATGTTTTAAAGCATTTAAGTGGCTTATGGCAATGGCAAGAGCATCGGTAACATCTTCGGGCTGAGGGATACTTTTAAGCGCCAAAAGGGTCTTCACCATTCCGCCCACCTGCCTCTTGCTTGCTCTGCCTCTTCCTGCTATAGATTTTTTTACATGCGTGGAAGCATAATTAACAAGCTCGAGATTATATTTTGCGCACAAAAGACACACGACTCCGCGTGCGTGACCCATCAAAATGGCAGTAGCCGGATGTTTGTAATGCGAGTAGATCTTTTCAAGTACTAGAACATCTGGTCGGTATTCTTCTATTATTTCAGAGAGGCCGTCGTAGATTTTAAGAAGTCTGTCTGCTATCCCGGTGCCGGAAGAGGTCCTGATAACTCCGGCCTCGATAAGTTTTATGCTGCCTGCCCTGCGCCGTAATGGTAGGGTACCTGCGTCTTCTATCAGGCCGTATCCTGTAATGCCCAAACCCGGATCAATCCCTAAAATCTTCATAATTAGGGCCTTATGCCGATAAATTCTAAATTATTAATCGTTTTTATTTAAAATGTCGTCGGGTATATCAAAGTTGGCATATACATTTTGCACATCGTCATTATCTTCGAGCTGCTCAACAAGATTCAACACCTGCTTGGCCTGATCGGCGCCCACTTTAACTGTGTTTTTCGGAATAAAGGTAATTTCCGAAGACTCTGATTTAATTTTGCTGTCTTCAAGAGCTTTCTTCACTTTTTCGTAATCGGCCGGCTGGCACTTGACCTCATAGGTATCGCCTTCGTCGGACATATCCTCCGCCCCGGCATCCAGTATTATTGACATCAATTGATCCTCTGAGGCATCCTTTTTATTCACTATAAAGAGACCTTTTTTTTCAAATAAGCGACTCACTGCGCCGGCACCTGCAAGATTGCCCCCGCATTTTGAGAATATATTGCGGACTTCGGAAGCTACTCTGTTTTTATTATCCGTAAGCACGTCTACGTAAAACGCCACCCCGCCCGGGCCGTAACCTTCATACGAAATAGACTCGTACGAGACACCGGGAAGTTCTCCGGTGCCCTTTTTTATGGCGCGGTCGATGTTATCCTGCGGCATGTTGGCCTCTTTCGCCTTATCGATTGCAAGTCGTAACGAAGGATTCGTATCAGGATTTCCTCCGCCGCTTCTGGCGGCGACAGTAAGCATCTTGATGAGTTTAGTAAATATCTTGCCTCTTTTTGCGTCGGTTGCTGCTTTTTTATGTTTTATCGTAGCCCACTTAGAATGTCCGGACATGATTAACTCCTTATTTGACACTATTATATCACGCTTAAACTGACTTGTAAATACCCTTACTCTTCTGCTTCGGCTACCTTTGCTTCTTTCGCCTTGGCTATAATATTCTGTGCTATATTCGAGGGAACCTGTTCGTAATGCGAGAACTTCATGGTATAGGTACCTCTCCCTGCCGTCATAGACTTTAATTCGTTTACATATTTATACATTTCTTCCAGCGGTACTTTCGCCTTAATGGTCTCGGCACCCTCACCCGGCTCCATACCCAGTATCCTGCCGCGCCTGGAGTTAAGACTGCCTGTGATGCTGCCCATATATTCGTCCGGCACCACAACTTCTACGTCCATTATCGGTTCCAGAATAACCGGTTTTGCCTTTAAGAATGCCTCGCGGAATGCGTGTCGTGCCGCTACCTGAAACGCGATATCTTTTGAGTCCACAGGATGCGTCTTGCCGTCATAAACTACCGCTTTGACGTCAACCACCGGGAACCCCGCCAAGCTGCCGGAATCAAGCGCTATCTTTACACCCTTTTCGCAGCTTACGATAAAAGGCCCCGGAATAGAACCCCCTACCACTTCGCTGACAAACTGAAACCCCTCGCCTCTCTGGAGAGGCTCTACGCGCATCCAGACTTCGGCAAATTGCCCGGCGCCGCCGGTCTGCTTTTTATGCCTATACTGCGCATCACCTTTCCCCATAATAGTTTCTTTATACGCAACCTTCGGAGTACCTATATCTACCCCGACGCCGAATCTATCCTTGAGGCGATTAATAACTATATTCAGATGCAAATCGCCCATGCCGGATATAATCTCCTCCTTGGTCTGTGCATCTCTTACTGCTTTCAGTGTCATATCCTCGGCGATCAAACGATGCACGGCACTTGAAATCTTATCTTCGTCGGCTTGCGTCTTCGGTTTTATTGAAAATGATATCGCGGGAGCGGGGAAATTTATAGCCGGAAACTGGACGGGATTCTTTTCATCGGTTATCGAATCGCCGGTATCGGTCTCTTTAAGCTTGGTAACGCACCCTATATCGCCGGCGGACAGGAAAGCTACGCCTTTAAGCTGCTTGCCTTGCATTATTGAAAGTTGGCCCATTTTCTCTTTTGCTCTTTTAGCAACATTGTACAGCGTAGCATTAGAATTTAACGACCCGGAGAAGATTTTAAGTATAGTTATCTGCCCGACGTAAGGATCTGATATGGTCTTAAATACCTGCGCACTGAAAGGCATATCTTTTTTAGCTGCAATCTTAACGGGCGTATTATCGTTAGGATTCATACCCTCTTTGTCAGATACGTCAGCCGGCGACGGCAGATAATTGATCACGGCGCTTAAAAGTTCTTTTATACCCAAATTAGCGGTTGCGGAACCGGCTATAATCGGTATTACCTTACCTTCCGTGACACCTTTTCTGAAGGCGGTTTTAATCTCATCCGGAGAAAGTTCACCTTTTTCTAAATATTTTTCCAGTAAGGCGTCGTCTGACTCCGCCACCCCTTCCACTAACGCTTCCATTTCTTTCTTCGCTTTGGCCTTTTCGGCTTCCGCCAGCGAGTCTATGCCTTCTTTTGTCAATAGGTTGGCTATGCCCTTAAAAGACGATTCTGCCCCTACGGGATAACCTATAACTACGCATTTCTTTCCGAATTTATTCTGAAGCGCTTCAACGCATTTGATAAAATCGGCATTTTCCTTTTCCATCTTATTTATAAAAACTATTGCGGGCAGATTTTTACTTTGTATAAACTTAAATGCCTGGACTGTCCCGTTTTCTACGCCCGAAACGGCATTCATGACTATAACGGACCCCTCAACGGCAACTAAGCCGGATATTATCTCACCCACAAAATCTGAATAACCGGGAGTATCTATGATATTAACCTTGACATTGTTTTGTGTGAGATGTAATACGGAAGAATTTATGGAGATTTTTCTTTCCATCTCATCTTTATTATAATCGCTGACCGTATTACCGTCGTCAATGCTCCCGGCTTTGGGTATGGCACCTGCCGTACTCAAAAGATGTTCAACCAGGGATGTCTTCCCCGCGCCTGAGTGACCAAGTACTATGATATTCCGCAGATTTTTTGCATCGTATTCCGCCACAATTCACTCCTTATTTTGAAGAGTTTCAGTTTCTCATGGAAATTATGGAATAATATGTTATAATATATATTAATCGAACGTGAAAGTCAAGGTTAAGATTAAGGAGTCGCCAATACGGAAAAACGCGCTTTCACATTAATTGAACTATTGGTTGTCATCGCTATAATCGGCGTAGCCGCGGCTTGTCTTACACCGGTTCTTGGAAAGGCGAGGGAAGGCGCCAGGCGCGCCATGTGCGCGAATAACCTAAGACAAATTGGTATAGCAATGCACATGTATATCGATGACCACAATAACAAGTTCCCCGCCTTTTCCGGTCCACACACTACTGTATGGTGTAGCGATCTTTCGCCCTACTTAGATGATAATAATGTCTGGAACTGCCCCAGCTATAGATATTCGATTCCGCTGGACGCCGAACATTCATCTTATGGTTACAACGCCCTCTCCATAGGATCTGCCACTGATATAAACTTGATAAAATCGTGGTCGACTCGTATAATGTTCACCGATTCATCGGATTTCGACTCGCCGTACGCCTATCCCTGGATAGACACCCGCAGATCCCGTAACTATCCCGGAACGCGTCATTCCGGCGGTGCCAATGTGCTTTTTCTTGACGGCCATGTCAGCTGGTATCTACAAAGTTTTCTGCTTAATGAGGGATTAGAATTGTGGTACTTCGATATCTGGTAAGCCTGTATTGCGTATAAGAATTTTTCACAATACGCATTATGTGCAAGTGGGGCAGACCCTCGTTATGTAAACTACGTTCGAGTTAACGTACAAGAATAATATGAATAAACGTGCATTCACCTTAATCGAACTACTCATTGTCATCGCCATCATCGGCGTCCTTGCCGCTCTCCTTATGCCTGCAATCGGAGGGGTACGGGAAAACGCGCGGCGTGCCCTGTGCGCCAACAATTTAAGGCAGCACGGCATAGCGTGGTATCTTTATCTAGATGACCATAATGAATGTTTTCCCAGATTCGATATACATCCAGATGATGGCGGAGCTGGCGGAGCGATGGGCTTCGGCGGAAAAGATGGTATCGCTTACGGAAACGACGCCTATAAAGCAGAATACCGCGCGCTAAATCGTTATCTCGATATTTTTGATGAAAACAGTTCAAATGTCGAGATTTTTCATTGTCCCGATGACAAGCAGCCGTTTCTCACAGGAGGAACGACTGTATTCAACGCATTCGGAAGTTCATACTATGCCAACGAAAAAATACTCTCCCCTTATTATGGAGACCCATTCGGAGAACCAGGAGAAAGCCCTCTATCCAAGATAACCTCCCCCCGCAATAAAGTATTTTTAGAAAGATGCTATGAAGAAGAGCTACCCGGTCACGGAAGAAAAGATACCCGTTTTCCGCCCCAGACAACTTCTGTTATGATACTTTTCGTAGACGGCCATGTGGCAGGACCGTTTCTGTGGATGGATGACGTTGAGCGGTGGAACCCTGTAACTGATAAAAAGTTATTATACGCACCAGATGGTGTACCTTTTTTTGATCTTTAAGATATTAACAAAAAGGCTCACTGCAATCAAACAGTGAGCCTTTTTAATATTACCCCGGCACTGACCTACTCTCCCGCGCCGTTTCCAGCGTAGTACCATCGGCGATGAGGGGCTTAACTGCCGTATTCGGGATGGGAACGGGTGTTTCCCCCTCTCTATGTAGCACCGGGAAAAATAAACGACAATATATATTGAAGCAGTCAGAATATAATTGCAAAAAATAAGTGATCAAGCCTGTCGACAGATTAGTACCAGTAAGCTGAACCCCTTACGGGGCTTACACATCTGGCCTATCAACCTTGTAGTCTTCAAGGTGTCTTCACCCTCTTGCGAGGAGGGAAATCTGGTCTTGAGGGGGGCTTGGCGCTTATATGCCTTCAGCGCTTATCCTTTCCGTGCATAGCTACCCAGCTTTTACCGCTGGCGCGATAACTGGAACACCAGTGGCACGTACTTCCTGGTCCTCTCGTACTGAGGAAGTATCCTCTCAAATTTCCTGCGCCCACGACAGATAGAGACCGAACTGTCTTGCGACGTTCTGAACCCAGCTCACGTACCGCTTTAACCGGCGAACAGCCGGACCCTTGGGACCTTCTTCAGCCCCAGGATGCGATGAGCCGACATCGAGGTGCCAAACCTTCTCGTCGATATGAACTCTTGGAGAAGATAAGCCTGTTATCCCCGGAGTACCTTTTATCCGTTGAGCGACGGCGATTCCATATTCTACCGCCGGATCACTAAGTCCTACTTTCGTATCTGCTCGACTTGTAGGTCTCGCAGTTAAGCTTCCTTATACCTTTACGCTCTACGTGCGATTGCCGACCGCACTGAGGAAACCTTTGAACACCTCCGTTACAATTTAGGAGGTAACCGCCCCAGTCAAACTGCCCGTCTGACATTGTTCCCCATCCGGATTCACGGATGCGGGTTAGAACCCTAGTTAAATAAGGGTGGTATTTCACCGTTGGCTCCACTCGAGCTAACGCCCGAGCTTCAAAGCCTCCCACCTATCCTACACATATCGAACCAAAGTCCAGTATCAGAGTACAGTAAAGGTTCCGGGGTCTTTTCGTCTAGTCGCGGGTTCGCGGCATCTTCACCGCTGCTACAATTTCACCGATTCCCCTGTTGAGACAGCGCTCCTGTTGTTACACCATTCGTGCGGGTCGGAACTTACCCGACAAGGAATTTCGCTACCTTAGGACCGTTATAGTTACGGCCGCCGTTTACTGGGGCTTCGGTTCAGAGCTTCTCCTCTTACGAGGATAACAATTTCCCTTAACCTTCCAGCACCGGGCAGGTGTCAGTCCCTATACTTCCTCTCAGCGAGTTAGCAGAGACATGTGTTTTTGCTAAACAGTCACAAGAGCCACTTTATTGAAACTCCGAACGGCTCGCGTCGCAGGACGTTTACCATTCGGGGCACCCCTTCTTCCGAAGTTACGGGGCTATTTTGCCTAGTTCCTTAACAAGGGTTATATCGAGCGCCTTAGAATATTTTTCCCATCTACCTGTGTCGGTTTACGGTACGATCACCCGTTTGATTCACTTTAAAGGTTTTTCTAGGCAGCGTGGTATTAACCAGTTTACCTTCTCCGTAGATCAGGCTCCCTAACGCCCCTTATCCAGCCTTGCGGCTGAACTACAGGTTTGGACGCGCACATCCTTACAGCGCGATGGTTTAACCTTCTGCGTCACTTTAAAGCTCAAACACCAAACAGGTGGTATCCGAATATTAACGGATTGTCCATCGCCTACGCCTTTCGGCCTCGGCTTAGGATCGACTAACCCTGGGCGGATTAACCTTCCCCAGGAAACCTTAGATTTTCGGCGTCCCGTTTTCTCATCGGGATTTTCGCTACTCATACCGGCATAATCACTTCTATTTCGTCCAGGGCTCCTCTCGGTACCCCTTCAACCTACCATAGAACGCTCCCCTACCACTTATACCCGCCCGTAGGCGGGTATAAATCCGCAGCTTCGGTAATAAGCTTGAGCCCCGCTCATTATCGGCGCAAAACCACAATCGACCAGTGAGCTGTTACGCACTCTTTAAATGATGGCTGCCTCTGAGCCAACATCCTGGTTGTCTATGCAGTCTCACATCCTTTGCCACTTAGCTTATATTTTGGGACCTTAGCTGGCGGTCTGGGCTGTTTCCCTTTCGACAGTGAAGCTTATCCCCCACTGTCTGACTCCCGAGTTAAGGATAACAGCATTCGGAGTTTAATTGGGTTCAGAAAGCTGGTAAGCTCCTTAGCCCATTTAGTACTCTACCACTATTATCTATATTATTCGAGGCTAGCCCTAAAGCTATTTCGGGGAGAACCAGCTATCGCCAAGTTTGATTAGCCTTTCACTCCTACTCACAGCTCATCCCATAACTTTTCAACGTTAATGGGTTCAAGCCTCCACTCGTTTTTACACGAGTTTCACTCTGGCCATAAGTAGATCACATGGCATTCGGGTCTACTCAACGCAACTAAATCGCCCCATTCGGACTCGCTTTCGCTACGGCTGCCCCCCTTACGGGGGTTAACCTTGCTGCGTAAAGTAACTCGCCGGTTCATTATGCAAAAGGCACGCCGTCAGCCATTCCCCCTTGCGGGGGCATAGGCCTTCGACCGCGTGTAAGCTGATGGTTTCAGGTACTATTTCACTCGCCTTACAGGCGTTCTTTTCAACTTTCATTCACATTACTTGTGCACTATCGGTCTCAAGATAGTATTTAGCCTTAGGACATGGTCGTCCCAGATTCACACGGGGTTTCACGTGTCCCGTGTTACTTGGCAATCCAACCCAACCTGATCATTTTATTTCACCTAAGGGGCTATCACCCGCTATGGCTAACCTTTCCAGGTTATTCGGTTATAAAATGATTTTTTGACAAGTCGTCCGATCTGTATATCGAACCGGCCGGACCCCACAACACCCTACCTGCAACGCATACAGGCTATCACGCAGATAAGGTTTAGGCTATTCCCCGTTCGCTCGCCGCTACTTAGGGAATAAATATTTTTCTCTGTTCCTCAGGTTACTAAGATGGTTCAGTTCTCCTGGTTCGCCTCCCGCCTTACGGCAGGATCCTGCAATATTAATCGCAGGGGGTTGCCCCATTCGGAAATCCTCGGGTCAAAGTCTGTTTGCGACTCACCGAGGCTTATCGCAGCTTACTACGTCCTTCATCGCCTTCTTGAGCCAAGTCATCCACCAAAAGCTCTTTGTAGCTTGACCACAAAATTTGTAGTCACCCTTTTTCTTATTTGTTACCCTATTTATGCTTTTATGTTTGACCAACTTCAATATATATTGTCAAAGAACCTAACGCGGCTTGTCGTTTCGTAGACCAGTAACAACCGATCTGCGGACGGTACCGCTATGAGAATTTAAGGTCCCTCAGCACCTACAATGCTCCTGTTCGTCGCATTGCTTAACGGTGCTTCAGGATAAAATTTCACTTCGTGAAATTTGGTGGACCTGAGCGGGTTCGAACCGCTGGCCTCATGCTTGCAAAGCACGCGCTCTCCCAGCTGAGCTACAGGCCCGTTTCATATTATATTAATAGGTAGTCCC